>DAOTXI010000190.1:0-2344 GCA_034435475.1 Anaerolineales bacterium | reverse complement strand
CATCCGCTGGATGAGACGACGGGCCGCTTCTTCCTCGATATGGAAATGGAACGTGATGGTGAAGAAGTGCGAAAGCAAATTTTAGAGCTTATTGTTGCGTTCATTGAGAAGAAAGAAGTACGTGGAAAGAATGTGGTAATTCGAAAGAAATGACGGCAGACGACAAACCGCTGGCCGCGTTGAATTGCGGTCTGCCGTCGGCGGTCTGCTGTCTTGATGGCAGTCAATCAAACAAGGAGAAGAACCCATGCTAAAAAACTTTTGGTGGCCCCTGGAATTTTCGCACGTTGTAAAAAACAAGCCGATCCGTGTGACCGCGCTGGAGCAGGAGTTCGTCATCTATCGCACGCCCGACGGCGCGGCGCATGTGTTGAGCGACCTGTTCGTGCATCGCGGCGGCGCGCTTTCAGATGGCTGGATGCAAGGCGATTGTATTGTGTGTCCGTACCACGGCTGGGAATACAAAGCCGATGGCGCGTGTGTGAAGATCCCCGCGCACCCCGATCTGCCCGTGCCGAAGAAGGCGCGCGTGGATTCATATCCAACCGTTGAAAAGTATGGATACATTTGGGCGTTCCTTGGCGATCTGCCCGAAGCGGAACGACCTGCATTGCCTGACCTGCCGCACTTCGACAACCCCGATTTCAAAGTGGTGCGCGGCACGTTTGAATGGCCCGTCTATTATGAACGCGCATTGGAAAATAGTCTGGATGCCGCGCACGCTCCGTTCGTGCATGGCGGCGCGTTCGGCAATCGCGATGAACCTGCCATTCCCGATTATGAAACGACCGAACATCATCTCGGCGCGGAGATGGTCGTGACGCTTAAGCCGCAGAGAAAAAACATCCCTGGTTTATGGAAGCGTTTGTATAAGCAGGAAGAAGAACCCAAGGGCGTTCGCACCCGCGCCGCGTTTTGGATGCCGTGCATGACTCTGCTTGAAGTCACCCTGCCGATGGGCTTGATGGTGCTCTTTAACTTCCACCTCCCCGTTGACGAATACAAGACCATCACCAAATGGACGCAACTTCGCACGTTCTTCAAAGGCAACTGGGCAGATGGCGATGCGCTCAAGCGCGTGCTGAAGATCTTCAATCAGGATTATCCGATTGTTTTATCGCAACGCCCCGAATTGCTTCCTTATGACATCGGCGCGGAACTTTCGGTGAAATCCGATGGCATTCAGATCGCCTATCGCAAGATGCGCAAAAAGTATATAGACATGGGTTGGCAGATTGATATTCATCGGATCAAGAAAGAATACGGTCGCCAACACGCGGTGGTCATTCCGTCGCCTGCGCGCAAGGAAGTGCCCGAACTTGCCAAAGCCTGGGTGTTGAATGAAGTGCCGACGGTGGAAGCGAAGGATAGTGGTGATTAGTAATTGGTAATTGACCGCAGACCGCCGACGGCCGACGATTGGTAGTTGCGGTCGGCAGTCGGTCGTCTGCCGTCATTCTGGATTGCAACTTTATTGGAGATTAACTACATGTCCCTGCCTCAACAACTTTCGCTTGGCACGTTAGAGAAGATAAAAACCCGCTTCGGACTCACCGAAATTGGGTCGCCCTACCTGAGCCTTTCCTCTCCGATGAGCCCCGCTCCCGTTGGCTCGCTCCGTTTGTTTCGCGGAGAGGCAGTGCATAAGATGGTCTATATCGGCTTGGTCGTCCCGCCCATCGGTCTGGACTCGCACATGATCTTTGCCTTCACCAAGCCTGAGAGCCACATCCCGCACTTCACGCTGGACTCTGTGATGGCGGGGCCGTACTTCGCCTTCCACTTGGATTTGATTCCCCGCGCAGACTTGGGGGCGAATCTCAAATACATGAACGCCGTGTTCGATAACTTGACTCCCATCTTTGACGAAGCCAAGAAGATCGAAGGCTTGACTGCCGCCCAACTGGGACCGAAGCAATACGCGCTCATGTCTCCGTGGATGCTTGCCTACCGCGCAAACGATGCCGCGTTCGAGCAGATTCAAACGCCCGTGAATGGCTATCTCGATCATTGGTTCAATCTCGTCGAGAACGGCGTGCCTGCGGACTCTGTCCCCTCTGGTGATTTCGCCGCGCGCGACCAACTCAACCGCAACGCCATCTTCGACCCTGAAGTGGACAAGGTTTGGGCGCAGGTGGAACGTTTGGTTGGCGCAGAGACGGGCGCTAAGCTGCGCGAAATTTTGATTAATCAGTATGTAGAGAAATAGACGGCGGACGACCGACCGCTTAACGCAACTGAAAGACGTCCACCGTCTGCGGTCAACATTAAACAGCAGAAACAGGAAAATCACACATGACTCAACCCTCCAACTGGCAAAAGAACATCGAAGGCGAATGGCACG
>DAOTXI010000189.1:0-11175 GCA_034435475.1 Anaerolineales bacterium | reverse complement strand
GCTCGGCGAAGCGCCCCGCCAGCGTGGCGCGATCCCACTCCCACCAGGCGATCGCCAGCAGCCGCGCGCACACATCGTCCGCGAAGCGGCGGCGGATCGGCTTGGCCGGCACCCCGGCCACCACCGTGTAGTCGGCCACATCCTTGGTCACCACCGCGCCCGCGCCTGTGCGCGCTCCATCGCCAAGTTTGAGCGGGGCAACCAGCATCGTATCCGAACCGATAAAGACATCCTCGCCGATCTCGGTGACGTGTTTCTTTTCGCCGTCGTAGTTGCAAGTGATCGTCCCCGCGCCAATGTTTGTGTTCGCTCCGATCTGCGCGTTGCCAATGTAGGAGAAATGCCCCATCTTGACGCCCTCCCCCAGGTGCGAATCTTTAACTTCACCAAAATTCCCCATGTGGACGCGATTCCCCAAATGGGCCCCTTTCCGCAATCTTGCAAACGGTCCCATGTCCACATCGTTTTCAAGGAATGCGCCTTCCATCACAGAGGCAAGTATCTTACAGCCGTTCCCGATCTTTGTATCGCGGATGATCGCGTTCGGACCGACGACATTCCCCTCTCCCAACTCCGTCTTCCCATGCAGGTATGTGTTCGGCATGAGGGTCGTGTCCTTCCCGATCTTCACATCCGCTTCAATGTACACGGAAGCAGGGTCAATCATGGTCACGCCGTTCAACATGTGCATTTCATTGATGCGCCTGCGCATGGCGGCTTCCACTTCGGAGAGATGCACACGCGTGTTTACGCCGATGGTTTCTTCAAGGTCGTCCATTACCGTGGCGTGAACAGATAAGCCATCCTTCGCCGCCAATTCCACAGTATCAGTCAGGTAGTATTCGCCTTTTTTCGGATTTTTTTGGATGCGGCGCAGGGCATCCCAAAGCCATTTCGAGTCAAAGCAGTAGCCGCCAACGTTGAGTTCCTTCACCTGCAACTGCTCGGGGGTGGCGACATATTCCTCCACAATCGCGGAGACAGTCCCATCCGGGTTGCGGATGATGCGCCCAAACCCGCGCGGATCATCGGCATGGACCGTCAACATCGAGATTGGACCCGAATTCTTCTTCTGCGTCTCGACCAGCTTTTGGAGAGTCTCGCCGCGCAGCAGGGGCATATCCGCATAGCAGACGACGACCAGGTCGGATTTTCCCTTCAATAAAGCCTCTGCCTGTAGGACGGCATGTCCCGTCCCCAATTGCGGCTCCTGCAGGACGGTTTGGGCTGAGTCTCCCAAATATTTTGTTACTTCGTCCGCGCCATGACCGACCACCACCACCGGCTTCTCTGTGGTGGATTGGGCGATTGCCCGCAAAGCGTGCCAGATCATCGGCTTGCCAGCCACCGGGTGCAAAACCTTCGGAAGCGACGATTTCATGCGTGTTCCCTGCCCTGCTGCGAGTAGGATGGCGGTTATTTTCATTGAGTCACCTCAGATAAAAACAGGATTTGCGCGGGCAATCTTTCCTCCGCGACAAATCCCGTTCGATAAAATCGCCCGCTTGAGCGGACGCATGTGTGGCTGGGGCACCTGGATTCGAACCAAGATCCACAGCTCCAAAGGCTGGTGTGCTGCCATTGCACCATGCCCCAGTGCGGGCAAAATTGTATCACAATTCTATTTCTCGCCTGGCAGAAGTCCCATTTTCTTGGCCTCTTCGAGCGAGATCACTTCGGGGTTGGTGGACTTCCTGCCCATTTCATGAGCGGCTTCCTCCCAAAAATCGTCGGGGGATTTTTTCTTCTTTTCACCCGAAGCGTCCTTGAGCAGGGCTTCCATTTCGGGGGCGGGAGTCGCTTTTGCCAGCCTGTCGGTGGTCACACGCGGAACCGTTGGGGCGGGCGGGGCGGCTGTGGGCGGGGATTTAAATTTCAATTCGCCCGTCACGCCCATCAGATCCAATGCCCTGATAACCTGAATGCGCAGGGACATCAATCCGCGCATCGAGTCAAGTATCTGTTCCTCGTCTGCCAGCCCCTTCCCCGCTACAAGCAACGCGTAAAGCGGTGTGACCGGAATGAATAACAGGTCGTGGTCGCCGCCGTTGAAGACGTGATACGACTCGATGGTCTCCTGGTGGTTGTGCTTCGCCACCTTCATGCTGGTATTGTGGATCGCCATCAACGTGGAGATCAGGGAAACTTCCATGCTGGGGTCGTGCAGACTGCCCGTGCGGGCGTTGATCAAGCCGCGTTCGTTGAGCAGGAAGACCGCATTCGCTTTGAAATCCTGGCGGAAGTTGGCAAGAAGGTCCGAAAGCCGGGCATGTTGGGGTTCGTCCACTGGCGCACTTGGGGCGGATTTTTCAGGCGGGAAGATGGTTTGCACAAGACCCAGCCCGCGCTCCACAGAATCAAGAAAATCAGCAATAGCGATGGGTTTATCAAAAATGGCAGACGCGCCGGAATTGAGCATCTCATCGCGCATACCGCGGTCGGTCATGCCGGTGATGAAGATCACTTTGACATCAGTGTGACGGGCGCGGACTTTGTGCAGTAATTCCACGCCGCTCATGCCGGGTAATTTGTAATCGGTGACGAGCATGTCAATCTTGTGGCGCGCGGATTCAAGCAAAGCCTCCTCCCCCGACTGGGCTTCGAAGATTTTTATATCCTTGTTCTTCAACGTATCCAGCGTGGAACGCAGAAGCCGGAGAATATCGCGTTGGTCGTCCACGAGCAAAATTGTGCGCACCATGATACCTGTTCCCATTTGTAGAATGATTGCAGAAATGAAGAAGACAAAACTGCCTTGATCTGCTAAAAAATAAGCGGATGAAATAAATTATAGCAAGGATTAAGACCCGCCTCACTGTCAATTTTGACAGGAGTCAGCGACCTCGAACGCTTCGATGTTCCAGAGAGAGTTGGCGGCGGGGTCAATGTCGAAGCCGCACAGATCGGGGCGGGCGGCGGCGATGCGCAGGCGGGAATACAAAGGAATGGCGGGCAGGTTCTCTGCAAAAATGATCTGAGTCTGGCGATGAGATGCCAGGTAAGCCGCTTCTTCGCGCAGGGAGGTCTGCCCGTCAAAGCAGGCTTTATCGAACTCATCATCGGCGAATCCGGTAATGTTCGATCCGCTCCAGCCATTGTTGGCGGCTGGGATGCCATCGCTGGCAAACCAGGCACAGGGAGGTTCGATCCCCTCCACGCCCAGGGCGTACTGCGCCAGGTCAAACTGTCTGCCAAAAAGCGGGCCTGTGGGTCCCGGCGCGTAAAAATCGGCCGGTTCAATGAACTCGATATTTATTCCGATCCCACATTCTGCGAGAGAACGCTCCAGAATCGCAGTCACCTGCCTGCGTTGGGAGGTGGATGTCGTCTGATAGTTCAGGATGAGCGGCGTGTTATACGCCACGTTCTTGACATTGATTGCGCGACGCGGGGTGGCTGGGTCTTCGTCTGAGTCAAGCCAGCCAGCCTGCTCCAAGAGGGATATGCCGATTTGCGGGTCGTAGGGAATCGCGGTTGCATTTGTATCGAAGGCAGGGTGGTTCGAAGGCAGGTAGGTTGCGGGGACATCCGTCATCCCATACAGGATGTTATCGGCAATCGTCTGCCGGTCGAGACAATAGGCTATCGCCTGGCGGGTGTAGGTATCTTCAAAGAAGGTCTGCCTGTCGGTTTGAATGTTGTATCCGTTGTCGTAGGATGCGGGAACGATGCCAAGCCCAAGCCATTCCATGCTCATGCCCGTGGTTACGAATATGCGCGCCTGTTCGGCGGTCTGCATCTCCTGCAATAAACCGACGTGGTCGTCCAGGTTTATGGTAGGTTCGATCAGGTCACAGCGTCCTGCGATCATTTCGGACAGAGCCAGGTCCGGGTCCGGGATGAAGCGGATCTGTATCGTTTCGGTTTTTGGGTATCCGTCGCGAATCCGAAAGTAATTGGGGTTCTTTTCCAGCAGAATCCTTTCGCCGGGAATCCATTCGGTGACGGTATAAGGTCCCCATCCCATTGGGGTGCGGGAGGAGATGTCCACATCGGGCAATTGATCGGAGGGGAATTCGCTCCAGACGTGTTTGGGCGCGGGCTGCCAGAAGTTGGTGAAGTAGGTTGAGTCGATGAAGCCGGGCAAGCCGAACCATTGCAGGGTTTGCGCATCGGCGGCTTCGTAGGATTGTGTGCGGTCGGTGAGGTAGGTATTGACGTTTGTTTCGCGCTGGAGTTCGAAGGAGTAGATGGAATCATCGGCGGTGAGCGGCGTGCCGTCGGACCAGGCGAGGTCGGGGCGCAGGCGAAAGGTGACAATCATTTGGTCCATTTCGAGAGGGGAAACGCCGTCGAAGGTGATCGCGCAATCATCACTGCGGCATTCGGCGGGGCGTACACGGTCGCCTGTGGTCAGCTCGATGAGGTTTCCATCCGCATTCAAAACCGTATCGCCAGGCTGGATCTCGATTTGGACGATCTGGGCGTCGCCGTTTTCGAACGAAGGTAATTGAGTAAGAATGGCAGGCTGATATTCATACCCGACATTGTCAATGGGCCCGTCATAAACGGCGGCAAGGACGTTACGCCCGGCGGTGTTCAGGTCGCCGAAGGGGTACAAGCTGTTCGGTTCCTGTCCCATGCAGATGGTGAGTCCTGTTTGCAACTCTGACTGTTGGGTTGCGGTAGGGAGAGGTTCGGGAGTTTGAACCGGGGTTTCTGTCCCTTCCTGCCCGCCAAGACAAGCAGGGATAATGAAAAGCAGAAGGATGAGCCAGTGTGGGATGTTTGTTTTTTTCACGTTTGCCTGCCTGTTGGGCGGTAAGTCATTTGGCAATTATAACCAGTCTGCAAGTAGAACTTGCGGAGTCTGTTGCCCTATTTGAAACGAAGAGACCGCTTGCGCGGTCTCGTAATTTCGTGATGCAATTTGGAAATTGCCGTATCTTTATTCAGCTTTCCAACATGCCACCCAGTGACCGGGTTTGATTTCCTTGAACTCCGGTTCCTCCTGTGAGCATTTGTCAATGGCGATGGGGCAACGGGTGTGGAAGCGGCAGCCTTTGGGCGGGTTGAGCGGGCTGGGTACATCGCCCTTGAGGATGGTGCGTTCGCGCTTCACGTTCGGATGCGGGATGGGGATGGCGGAGAGCAATGCCTGGGTATACGGGTGAAGCGGTTCGCGGTAGAGGGACTCGCGGTCGGTCAGTTCGACCATCTTGCCGAGATACATCACGGCGACACGGTCGGAGATGTGTTCGACCACGCTGAGGTTGTGGGCAATGAAGAGATAAGTCAGCCCGAATTCCTTTTGCAGGTCTTTGAGGATGTTCAGGACCTGGGATTGGATGGAAACATCAAGAGCGGAAACCGGCTCATCGCAGACGATGAATTTGGGGTTCAACGCCAGAGCGCGGGCAATGCCGATGCGTTGGCGCTGTCCGCCTGAAAATTCGTGAGGATAACGGCGGGCATGGTACTCCTCAAGACCGACCTTCTTCAACATATTGATGGCGATCTCCCAGCGTTCCTTGGGGCGCCCAATGTTGTGTATCTGCAAGCCTTCCATGACGGATTCGCCGATGGGCATACGGGGGTTGAGGGAGGCGTAGGGGTCCTGGAAGATGATCTGCATGTCGCGGCGCAGAGGCTTGAGTTCGCGCTGCCCCATTTTCAGGATGTTCTTGCCTTCGAAGTAGACATCGCCGCCGGTGGGTTCAACCAGTCGAAGCAGGGTACGCCCGACGGTCGTCTTTCCACAACCGGACTCGCCCACCATGCCGAGCGTCTCGCCTTTCTTGACGGCAAAACTGACCTTGTCCACTGCCTGGACCCAGGCTGTCACCCTTTGAAGCAAACCCGAACGGACGGGGAAATATTTTACAAGTTTATCCACCACCAACAAGTCTGGTTTTTCTTGTTTGTTCATCGTATTCATGAGTGAGTTATTCCTTTATTTTCCAGATTTCATTGGGGCGGTGTGCCCGGGGGCATCCTGATAGAGCCAACAGCGGACTTTGTGTCCTTCAGACACGTCAATCAGCGAGGGATGCTGATCGGTGCAGATTGTCAGGTTATTTTCAACGCGGGCGCGGCAACGAGGGGCAAAGCGGCAACCCTGCGGCAGGTCAATCAGGTTGGGAACGGAGCCGGGGATGACGTCAAGCCGCTCGCGGATTTCGCCGAGGACCGGGATGGAGCCGATCAAGCCCTGAGTGTAGGGGTGAAGCGGTTTGTCAAAGAGGGAGGCAACAGGAGATTGCTCAACAATCTCGCCAGCATACATCACAACAACGCGATTTGCCATTTCAGCGATGACCCCGAGGTCGTGGGTAATGAGCATCATGGCGGAGCCAAGTTGTTGCTTCATGTCGCGCATCAGGTCGAGAATCTGCGCCTGAATGGTCACATCAAGGGCGGTGGTGGGTTCGTCGGCGATCAAAAGGTCGGGGACACAGGCAAGCGCCATGGCGATCATCACACGCTGCGACATACCGCCGGAAAGTTCATGGGGGAAGGAGTCGGCGCGCTTTTCCGGTTCGGGGATGCCGACCAGTTTGAGCAGTTCAACGGCGCGTTCCCGTCCCTTTTCCTTGCCGAAGTCCTGATGGATGTTTAATACTTCGGATATCTGGTCGCCTGCGCGGAAGACCGGGTTGAGCGCAGATTGGGGTTGTTGGAAAATCATGGAGATGCGGTTCCCGCGCACCTGCATCATTTCCTCTTCAGTGGCTTTGACAAGGTTCTTACCATCGAAGTTGATCTCGCCGTCCACGATCTTGCCGGGGATGCCGATCAGCCTCATGATGGAGAGGGAGGTGACGCTCTTGCCGCAGCCTGACTCGCCCACGATGCCGAGCACTTCGCCGGGGAAAATTTCAAAATCCACCCCGTCCACGGCATGCACAACGCCATCCTCGGTATAAAAGTAGGTCTTGAGGTTCTTGACTTCCAATAGGGGTTTGTTGATCTCAGACACGGGTAACCAGATCTCCTTGGTTGGTGGAATTATTTTATTTCCGTTTGCACAAATCGTTTTCTTCGACGTAACTCAAAAGCGGGTCGTATGTTTTCAGATGAAATGACCCGCCAGAGGGCCTTCCATTGACGAGACTGAACAGGATGGTCTTTTCCGCATGACGCCCGTCGAGGGGGATGAGCAGGGTATCGAAATTGGAAAAGAACGGGCTAAAGGAGTGAATCCTTTGCGGCTCATCATAATGCAGTTCAAGAAGCAGCATCAGATCGCTCGACCGATAGTATTCAAAGGTATCGTCGGTCAGGTTCAACTCATCCCAGCGCTTGTCGCCGGAAACCTGTTCATTAACAAGCGCAGTAATCGCGGCAAGGTGAGGTGAGTCTTCCTGTATGAGATTCTCCTCACCATAACACCTCAGAATGCCAAATGCCGGAATTCCTTCATACACCGGGTAGAACCAGAGCGCATCCTTTGTATAGGCAGTCAGGCTTAAGTAAATAAAAGCCACAATCGCCAGAAAAATAGTGAAGAGAAAGTTTAAAACTGATGCAGATCTTCCGGCGCTCTGTTGACTATGAATGCTCACACCATGCCTCTTACTTGAGAATCAGGGTAATCAGCACCCGCACCTGGTCGCTTTCGGGAATTCCCTGAATTGTAACAGAGATATTCTTATCCGGCTTGACCCTCAACAGGGTGATCGCGTCGCCGATGGGAGCCTCCGGGCTGTTTCCACGCTTGGTCCACCCCTGAGACTCCAATTCAACACGGTAATATTCCACGTTGGCATCAAGCCCGCCGGAAACAATATAGGAAATATTCGTATTTTGCGCGGCAAACTTGAGTTCCTGCGCCTCCGGGTGGATGGGTACATCGGCAGGCAGGGAAGCAAGGTTTGCCTGGGTGGTGGCGGTGGCGGCGACAACCTCGGTATCGGTTTTTCCGGCATCTTCCGAAGGGCGCGAACAACCATAAAGCACAAACGACAAAAGTGTTATAAAAAATAGTACCGGAGCAATCCGCTTCATTTTCCTCTTCTCCTTTTTTAAGATATCTAAAGTTTCAGGCGCGGATCGAGCGCGTCGCGCAAACCGTCGCCAATGTAATTGAAGGACAGAGACGTGAGGAAAATACATAAACCGGGATAAAACGCCAGCCAGGGCTGCTGCCACATGCGTTCCTGCACGTTTTGCAACATGTTCCCCCAGGTGGGAACCGGGGGTGTGATGCCAAAGCCGAGGAAGGAAAGAGCCGCCTCCAATACAATGACGCCGCCGAGCCCCAGGGTCAAGTTGACGATAACCGGGGCGAGCGAGTTGGGGATCATGTGTTTGGTGATGATTTTCCAGTCACTGGCGCCCAAGGCGCGCGCCGCCTGGACAAAATCCTGTTCACGCAGGCTCAAGACCATGCCGCGTACGAGGCGGGTGGCACCTAGCCAGCCGAAGGCGATTAGCACCAGTGAGATGACGATTGCCTTGGACCACTCGTCTGGCAAGCCGGGGATGGTAATTCCACGCAGGATGGCGGAAAAGAAAAGCAAAAGCGGCAGGGTTGGCAAGGTGAGAAGGAATTCGACAATGCGCTGGATGAGAGCGTCCACCCATTTGCCAAAATAGCCTGAAATTGCGCCGACAATGACCCCGATGGTTTCTGCTGTGAAATTGACCAGCACGGTTACAAAGAGCGAAATACGCGAAGCGTACAGCAACCGGCTGAAAACGTCCCGCCCAAGTTCATCAGTGCCGAGGATATGTTCCGATGAAGGGTTTGAATAGGAGGGGGCAAGGTTTTGTTTGTATGGGTCGTAGGGCGCAAGTGAATTTGCAAAGACAGCCATAAAGATAAAAATCAGCACGAAAACCATGCCAACCACCGCCAGTTTGTGCCGCAGAAAGCGCCGTCCGATGATGACGAACCAGCTTTCCTCCTTGATGGTGGACAGGGTTTCGGAATTGAGTTGAGCAACCGCCATGTTGAATATCTCCGTTCAGGAAACTAGCTTAGGCGAATACGAGGATCAACGATGGTATACAGGATATCGCCGATCAGGGAAGCAATCACAACCAGCACAGCGCTGATGAAAAGGAATGCCATGGCAACAGGGTAATCATTTGCTCCCAGAGCATAGACGTAAAGGAAGCCCATGCCGGGCCAGTTGAAGACCGTTTCGGTGATGGTCGCGCCGCCAAAGATGCCGGGGATCTGGAAGACCACAATGGTTATCAAGGGGATCAATCCGTTACGCATGGCATGTTTCAAAATGACAATACGCTCCTTCAGCCCCTTTGCGCGCGCCGTGCGGACGTAATCCTGCCGCAACACTTCCAGCATGGCTGTGCGCATGAAACGGCTCCACCCTGCCATGTATAACAATGATAGGACGACAGTCGGCAGGATTGCGTGAACCATAATATCCACTGTGGAGCCGGGCGTAGCGCTTAATAGTTCCAGCAGACTTCCCGGAAGGGGATTGCGAACGAGGATGACATTCCCTGTTGGCAAGTATGGGAAACCAAACGCTTTATACAAAGGCGACTGATTACCCCCAAACAGAATGATCATCATCAAACCAAACCAAAACACCGGCATGGCAGTTCCAAAGAAGGAAAATGTGGTTACAAAGTAATCAAGACGGGAATACTGCCTGACAGCCGAAATAATCCCAATCGGAACGGCAATCACCAGAGAGACGATAGTGGCCGAAACCATCAGAATCATTGTATTGCGCAGCCGGGAGAGGAGGACATCCCCTACTGGTGAACCGCGCGCCACCTGCCAGGAAACACCGAAGTCTCCACGAATTACCCCGCGCGTGCAGGTTGACTCAGCCGAACGGCAGGAGGAAGTTTGCAGGTCTTCGCGCCCAATCTCATCGAACCAGTCTTCGCCCGCCAGCCAGGCGGTATACCCCCAAAATGGGCCGCGATGCAAACCAAGATATTCAGCAATGCGGGCAATCTGTTCCTCTGTGAAACCCTGGTTTGCGCGCCCGCCAGCGCCAGCCATGCGGAGTTCATCCAACGGTCCGCCAGGAGCAAGCCATAGAATGAAATAAATTGCCATCGAAGCCGCGACGACAACTAAACTCATCTGAAAGAAGCGCCTGATCAAGTAATTGGTCATATTTGTTCCCTTTCTAAGAGGGGGATGTACTGCTTACTTACATAATGCCAAAAGAAAAATAAAAAATAATGGCAAATTAATTTCTGTATAACCAGAATGGAGGATGGTGGGGAACCACCATCCTCCAAGTTCATGTGCTAGCGTGTCTTACTGTTCAATGTCGAAGTTCTCAACATTCCAGAATTCGCTGTTGGCGGTCGGATCCATGATCACGCCGGTGACGTTCGGGCGGGTCACGAGGATCTTGGCGCGGGCGAAGAGCGGCAGACTGGGCAGGTTTTCGGTGAAGATTTTCTGGGCCATAGCGTGCTGTTCAGCCTTTGTGGCATCATCGAGGGCGTGGGTCGCCGCATTGCAGGCAGCGTCAAAGTCGGCGTTTTCGAAGCCGACGTCGTTGCTGTTGCCCCAGCCGAGTTCGGCGCTGGGCAGCTGCGAAGAGATGTAAAGGGTGCATGGCGGCTCCACACCGGTCAACCAGGCGAATTCGCCGAGGTCAAACTGGCGGCCAAAGACCAGTCCATCCGGACCATCGCCGAAGTACTCGCTGCCGTAGGTTTCGATGGTGGTTTCGATACCGCAGTTATCCTTCAACTGAGCCTGGACAATCTGGGTGACTTTCTCGCGCAGCGGGTTGATGCGGGTGCTGTGGATGAAGGCGAGTTTTTCGCTGCCGTTATCGAGAATGCCATCGGCATCGGAGTCGGTCCAGCCAAGGTCGGCGAGCATCTGCTTGCCTTTTTCAGCATCGAATTCGTAAATGGTGATGTTGTCATCACCGGCGTAGAGCGGGTGATCAGCCGCGGTATAGGTGTGCTGAACGACAGCCGCGCCGTTGGTCGCGCCGTCCACAATCGCCTGGCGGTCGAGACAATAAGCAATCGCCTGGCGGAATTCAACCTTTTGGAACAGCGGGGTGCCGTCGGAAGCCAGCAGCGAAGCGGCAGCGCCCTTGTAGGATTCAACCGGCTTGGTGTTGAAGTCGAGGTGTTCGAACACGGTACCAGCCACAACTTGCGGAACCATCAAACCTTCCGCTTCAAACTGGCGGATGAGGGGCAGGGAGCCTTCGAAAGCGGCGTCCTGGGTACCGAAATCACATTCGCCGGATGCCAACTGGGCAATCAGCTGGT
>DAOTXI010000188.1:0-6638 GCA_034435475.1 Anaerolineales bacterium | reverse complement strand
GTCAAAGACGATCCCCCACATGGTACGCTGCAAAAACCAAGCCGGAAAAAATAGCGCCATAAGGATGAACGCCCATCGCAGCGCGGGGAATCTGGCCCGGAATGAAATCAATCTGTGCAAAACATGAGGCAGTTTGTGAGAGCCACGAATCGCACTGCCGAGGTTGATAAAGATCGCGGCGCACAGCGAAACAAAAGAGACGAAAAGCGCCAGCCACTTTAGCGAGAACTCTCCAACCGCCTTGCCTGTGCCCCACGCCACGTTATAGAATTCGATACATGCTCCGATCAGGATCCACGCAGCGGTGGTGGCTGTCACGATTTTTCCAAACTGGATTGAAGAACGCTTCATTCTGGACCTGTAACGGATTGCCCGGCGCGGGCTTTGTCTTCGCCCAAGCCTTTCTCGATCACCTGCAAATATGCTTCACACATGCGGTCGGTGGTGTAAGAGTTTAATACTCTTTCTCTTGCCGCCCTTCCCATGCGTTGACGGTCTTGTGGCGAGCGAAGTAATTGTAATATAGCCTGCGCCAGTTCCGCCGGAGACTCAAGCGGCGCCAAGAGTCCATGCTCACCCGGTTGGACGACTTCATCCACGCCTTCCACCCGCGTGGCAATGACGGGCAGTCCCGCCATCATGCCTTCGAGCAACGCCATGGGCAACCCCTCCCAGCGCGAAGACAGTACAAAGACATCTGCCGCCGACAAAATTTCGGGGATGGAGTCCCATTGCCCGAGTAGTTTCATATTGTTTTGGACATTCAATTTTTCAATCTGCGCCTGCAACTGATCTTGTAATGGTCCCGCCCCACAAATTCCGGCAATTGCATGAGAATCTACTTTCGCCACTTCAGCCATGGCTTCGATCAGGAATTCATGTCCTTTTTCATAGACGAGTCTCCCTACAGCCAGGAAGAAAACATCATCCTTCTTCAAGCCGATCTTTGCACGTACAGACCCACGGTCAATATGAGCAACGTCAAAAGGCATGATGGCGTTGTAAATGGTCGTGATATGTTCCGGCTGAACGCCCGCTTCGATGGCGTTGTTGCGAGTCCGCGCCGAGGATGCGATCAATGATTGAATGATTCCGTGGTTGACGAGAAAGGTGTGCAACCCGTCGCGCCACTTGGACATGCCGCGAATCTCGCCGAGATGAGTCCCTACGCGAGAGCGAATCCCTGCCAGTTTGGCAAGCGGGAGTCCCAACACATTGCTGTCATGGGTAAAGGTAATGATGGCATCGAACTTCCCATGGTTGAGAATATGCCACAATTTCAACAAGCCGCCGAGCAACCTGGGCAGGCTGCGAAGTCCGCCTGCTTTTTTATCGAAGGCTTCAAGGTTATGAATTTCGAAGGGATAGGTCTTCGTCCATTTTTCATGCAGATTGTCGCGGTCATAGAAGAAGAGGACAGTCACTTTATATCCATGCGCTTGAAACCATAACGCCTGTTCCAACAAAAGTTTCTGCGCCCCCCCAACCGCCATCTGTGTGCCTAAGAGGATGATGGAATACGGCATTATTTTTTTCCTGCCAATATCTCTTCAAAAAAGGCAAGCCGTGTTTCTTCCTTTTTACGCTGGTCCAGGTATGGCGCAACCGCGTTAATATCCACCCGTTTGCCGATCATGGCGTAGGCAAACTGTCGGATGCGCTCCGCATTTTGGAGAATATTCTCTTCATGGTTTGGAATTTTGAGTATGGTGTCCAGCTCCACATGTTCGAGGTCTGTATCGCTGTTTGCGAGGATGATCGGCAGCCCATAGGCGAGCGCCTCTCGAATCTTAAGTACGGATATGCGGTTGACATTGATACGATGGAGCGCAAGCGAACCGGACGCCACATCCGTTTTCAGGAAAATCTCGCGAATCTGCTCTTTACCCAAAAAACCATGCAGATGAAAATTGGGCGTAATTTCCCCGGAGAAGTCTTTGCGGGAATAACCAATAATATGGATTGTGAGGTCTGGGCATTGGCGCGCCAATGCCGCCAACTTGTCCACGCCGTGCCAGTTCATGCCGGGCGACCCGACCAGGGTGATAACGGGGGTCCTGTTTTCAGTTGGCGGAAGTATTTCCACATCGTCCATGTTAATGCCATTTGAAATGACGATTGTTTTCTTTGTTCCATCCGGATAGAGTTCGTCCACCAAATCCTGGGATGGAACAATGATTCCCGAAGCGGGATCAATCGTCAGGTTGCGCGTGAGGCGGTTCATCCAGTAGAAGAAGTGTCCACGAGTGCGATATTCGACCTTGTCGTTGGAGTTTGTTTCAAGGATCACTGGCGCAAGCTTAAACAACCAATGCAGGGGATAAAAATACAAACCAAATCGAAGATAGATGACATCGGGTTCAAGGGATTTGATCTCATAAAACATGCGTATGAATTCGGCTGTCCGGCTGATTTCACGTTTTGGCAGATCAAGCAAAGACTTCATCTCCGACCTGTATTGAAAGACCCGGGCATCGGGAAATGGAATCGAGGAGGGGCTCAGGCTGAATAATGTAACCTCATGCCCCAGTTTGCGCCAGATCCCGATCTGGTTTTTGATCTTTTTCCCGACCCCGCCATGCATGATCTCACTGGCGACATTAATGGTCACATAAGAAATTTTCATTCTTTATGAAACTCCGTTTTCTTCCACGTTCCGAAGCCACAATTCGAGATTGATCCAGCGCCACAAGGCAAACCCAATATCGCTTTTTCCCTCGCGGTGACCGCCAATCGTCCTGCTCAACCTCGAGCGGTCAAAATAACTTCGTTCCCGGAAGGAACGTGAGTTAATAATCTCGTCCGTCCAGCCTTTCAACTCGCCTGCAAACCAGACATGCTCCGGTGTAACGAAGCCCATTTTATCGGTGCGTTTTAGTATCTGCGGCGGAATGAGTTCGCCCAGGGCATTTCGCAACACCGATTTGGTGTAGCCTTTATTGATCTTTTGGTGATCGGGCAGGGAGAAGATGTATTCTACCAGGCGGTAATCCAAAAATGGCACACGCGACTCGATGGAATGCGCCATGGAACTGCGGTCTTCATAACGCAGCAAGGCAGGCAGGCTGGTTTGTGTGGTGAACATATAAAGACGTTCGTTCATCGGGCTGCCGGCATGTTTGGCGTCGCCGTCAAAGAAGCGCTCACGGTAGCGGCTGGCAAAATCGGGGTGCAGCGCCTGTGTGCTGCGTTTGAAGCGCACGTGGCGCTGCGCTGCGCGCGGGGCAAGGGCGAACAGGGTATGTTGAAGTAAAAAAGACATGGATGCGCCGCGCAATTCGCGGTGGGCATTCCACTCATTCATCATACGACCCAAATTACCCGAGGCGGCAAGCGCGCCCCAATAGGTATCGAAAAACGGGGTATATCCGGCAAGCATTTCATCCGACCCCTGCCCGTCGAGCAGAACGCGCATCCCATGCTGACCGGCAAGTTTCATGACGCACCATTGGGAATACATGCTGGTCGAGCCGAACGGTTCATCTTGATGGCGCATCAACCTGGGCAACTCTTCCATCAGGTTTGCCGGGCTGGGAAAGATGTAGTTCGATTCGGCGGATGTGACTGACACGATCTCTTCGATGTATTTGCGCTCATCGAAACGCAAATCGTCGAAACAGGAGGAGAAGGTTTTCTGGCGGTCACCAATAACCGATGGGGCGATGCCGCCCACGGTGAGCAGGAGGCGGTTTGTCATCGTTACAATGGCGGAGGAATCCAGACCGCCGCTCAGGCAGCTCCCTACCGGCACGTCGCTGCGGAGGTGAATGCGCACGGCATCTTCAAATATCTCAAAGAAACGGCGGGAATATTCCCGCATGGCTTTTTCATCGGAGCCGATATCAAATTTATTATTGGGGTCAATATCCCAATAGCGCCGGATGGAGACGTTCCCGCCTTCAAGGATCAGGTAATGAGCGGGCAGAAGTTGCCTAATGCCCTGATAAAAAGTTTCTTCGGTGTGGTCGAGGACGCCGTAGGCGAGGTAATCGTAAATGAGCGCCTCGTTGGGAATGCGCGGAACTTCGGAATGCCCAAGCAGGGTTTTGATCTCGGAGCCGAACAAAAAGCGCGCGCCGTTGAAGTGGTAGTAAAACGGCTTGATTCCAAAACGGTCGCGCGCGCAGAAAATGCGGTTCTTGTGTTTATCGTACAATGCGAACGACCACATGCCATTGAAGCGGTTCAAACAATCCACACCCCAGGCATGGTAGGCATTGAGGATCACTTCGGTATCGGTTTGCGTATGGAAAACATAGCCGAGCGATTGCAACTCTCCGCGCAGTTCAATATAGTTGTAAATTTCACCGTTGAAGACGATCCACAACGAACCGTCGGCGTTGCTCATGGGTTGGTGCCCGGCTGGGGAAAGGTCCAGGATCGAAAGGCGGCGAAACCCAAAGAGCAGGTCGAAGCGGGGCTCATATCGCTCTTCGATGCGCGTAAAGCGGGTTACGCTATCGCTGCCGGAACATGGCGCGGCATCCTGGGTTTCGGTATCTACCAACAGGAAGCCTTCATCATCCGGTCCGCGGTGGCGGATGGAGTTGACAGAGTTCAGAATGGCTTGTAAATCAAGAGGACGCTTCTGGACATTCCAGACGCCGAAAATTCCACACATGCGGGTCTCCTATAAATTCGATCTATGTCGAAGGTTGCGTAAACCCCGCGCAAATTCGGGGAAGTTTACGTCGGCGTTATATTCCGTTGACCATTTCTGTTCGCTGCCATCGCGCTTGTTCAAGGGTTGCGGATCATCAATGAACGCAAGCAAAGCGGATGCAATATCGGCGCTGGACGAATCGGCAGGAATCAATCGTCCATTTTGCGCTGAAACGACTTCCACATTCCCGCCCACGCTGGTGGCAAGGATGGGAATTCCGCAACTCATGGCTTCCATAATGGCGACCGAGGTGCCTTCGGTAACGCTGGAGTTGACAAAAACATCAATCGGGTTGTTTCGATAAAAATTCATGAGAGCATTGCCGTCTGAAAATCCAGGAAAATATGCTTTAGCATTTGAGGGGAAGGACTCATCGGCGTGTTGTTGAAGGGATGCGCGCTGGTTGCCATTGCCAAAATGATGCCATTCAAATTTTTGACCGGGGCGTAAGCGGGCGGCAGAGGCGACTCCTTCAAGCAGAAGTTCCACCCGCTTTTCGGGGCTGATGCGCGAACAGGAAACGACGCGAAAAACTCCATCTGTTGATGGTGCGGTACGGAATCCCGGATGGCGCACACCCAGCAGTGATGTTTCAAATCTTTTTGCAAAATTTTTATAACGGTCTTTCAGATACGCCGTTCCCGCGTACGAATCAGCATAAACGCGATCCATATTCTCCAGGGTTGTTCTACGGCAGGGCCAGAATGGCGGGTTGTAATACTCTTCTTCATAAATATCGTACCCGTGCGCCCTTGAGATCAACATGATTCCGGGGAATTCCCCACGCGCCGAGCCGATACCTGCCGCGGCGGAATCCAACCAGTAGGTGTAAAACAGACAAGACTCCGGCTCAAGCCCGCGCCGACGCAGGAAGTCTGCGACCCAGAGCCGGGTCAACTCTGCCTTGCCGGTAAAAGCGATCATCCGTCGCCAGGCAGTGGGTGAAAAGCGGGGAAATTCTGCCTCTTGAATGCCCTGTTGCAAGATACGGGAGGAAAAGGAAAGTTTTGCAAGGCGCCAATTGCCGCTTGCAGTAAATAATTTGGCGTAGCTTGTATCCACTTCCACGCCGGGATGCTCGACGGGCGTGGTTTCTTTTATTGTTTCAGGCACAACCACGACACGTCCAAACTCCTTCAACAAATGCTCCGCTTCAATGTTCAGGAAGCTGGCTTCATTCCCCCTGACATAGGGGTAGGATGCCGTAAAGATGATTAAGTTCACTGTCGCTATGCATCCATGAGAAACGCATCCCGTTTCTTCGCAAACTCTTCGATGGCGCGTTCGTAATCATCGTGCCTGCCGATATCGAGCCAATAGCCATCGAAGTTAAAGACATTGACCTTCCTGCCGTCGCGCATTAACTTCAAGACCAGTTCGGGCAAGTCCAGCCGCTCGCCTTTGGGGATGTAGTTCAATATCTCCGGCTCGAACAGGTAAATACCCATGCTGACGGAATAATGATAAGTAGGTTTTTCGATGTAATTGGAAATCCAGTTATCGTTATCCACTTCGATCACGCCGAGGTCAATTTTCACATCGCGTTGATAGCAAGCCACAGTGGCAAGTGCGCCGCGCTCGCGGTGGTATTGGAGCATGGCACTGTAATCAATGGTGGTGAGCAAATCACCATTCATGACCAAAAAGGTATCGGTCAAGTTTGGGACAAGGGCAATTGGTCCCGCCGTGCCGAGGGGCTGTTCTTCGCGGGAATAATCAATGCGGGTGTTGAACTTACTACCGTCACCGCAATATGCCATGAGCAATTCAGCAAGATAACCGGTTGCAAGGGTAATATCGTCAAAGCCTTTCTTTTGCAATTGACGAATCACAATTTCGAGAATCGGCATCTCACCGATGGGCATGAGCGGTTTTGGAAGAACGGTTGTGTATGGGGCAAGGCGTGTGCCTTTGCCGCCAGCAAGGATGACTGCGCGCATGTTACACCGTGTATTGGTCGGGTCGGTAGAGGTCG
>DAOTXI010000187.1:0-3857 GCA_034435475.1 Anaerolineales bacterium | reverse complement strand
TTCAAAGACTGCCCCATTCGCGCCAACCTTTGCAAACGCCATGAATGCCAACGCCGTCGTGATCAAGAAAGTGGTTAGTTTATCGATCTTCGCCACATGCGGCCTGACCTCTTCGACCAGATCAACCAATTGTTCCCGCGAGATCGGCTCGCCATTGATCCGAATCCGTTCGGTGTATTCCTCCAGATGCGGCGACGTATACAAGCCGGTCTTGTATCCCGCCGCCGTCAATGCCGAAGCGCACAACGCCGAAACCGACCCCTTCCCCTTCGTCCCTTCCACGTGGATGATGGGGTACTTCGCCTGCGGGTTGCCCAGCGACTCCATCAATGCAAACATGCGGTCAAGGTTGAAATCTGCCTTCGCCAATTCGGAGGAATGTTTCAGGCTATAATCCACGAAGGAATACAGGTAATCGAGCGCAAGGTTGTAACGGGTTTCGATATCCATAGTGAAATTGTAAGGCGTAATTAGTATTTCGTAAATTGATAATGCCCCATACATTCCATCCACTTAAATCCATCTCCATTGACTTACTCCCCCCCATCGCCGAAATCCACATGGGGGACGCGGGTTTGCTATCCCGACTCGGCTATCCCTTCGTTTTGCGCTACTTTGAGAATGCGATAAAAGATGAGCAGGCATTTGGCTTTTATGCGCAGGATGACGAGACAGGCGATGTCATGGGGTTCAGCCTGGCTTCGCCGGAGCCGTCTTCGTTGACGTCGAAACTTACCGAGGATAAAGATTGGTTCATCAGAAATATCCTCAAAGTGATATTCACCCGCCCGTTTGCCTTTTTTCAAATGTTGATCTCGAGCGTCACCATCCGCGGGCAGATGTATGAGCCGAATACCATCGAGTGCGTTTACTTCACTGTCGACCCAAAGTATCGCGGGCGCGGACTGGGACGGGCATTGCAGAAATCCCTCATGGACGAAGGACGCAAACGGGGGTATAAAAAAATCTACGCCAGCGTGGAAACCTGGAACATCCCCAGCCTGAAAGCCACGCAGGCGAACGGATTTCGAATCATCATGACCTTCCGCGAAGGAATTTATCACCGACACCGATTGGAAAGCGAGTTATAGCAAATGACCACCCACCGCGAACGCATCCAAGCCTGCCTGAAAGGCGATGAAATTGACCGCGCCCCGGTAGCGCTTTGGCGGCATTTCCCCAACGAAGACCAGGATCCGGCTTCCCTTGCCGCCGCAACGATCAAATTTCAGCAGGATTATGATTTCGACATTGTCAAAGTGACGCCCGCTTCGTCATTTGCCGTCAAGGATTGGGGCGTGGAGGATGAGTGGAAAAACAACCCCGAAGGCTCTCGCGAATATACAAAGAGGGTCATCAACGACCCAAAAGATTGGGAGACGCTCAAACCGCTGGACCCTTCATCGCCGCATCTCGCCGCGCAATTGAAATGCCTACGCCTCATCCGCGAAGGGATCGGAAAAGATACCCCGGTCATTCAAACCATTTTCAACCCGATGTCGCAGGCGAAAAACCTGGCGGGCAATGATCGTTTGCTGGAACACATCAAGAAATATCCGGATGCCGTGCTCAAAGGCTTGGACGTCATCGCCGAGACCACCGCCAAATTCATCGAAGCCGCGCGCGATGTGGGCGTGGATGGAATCTTCTACGCCATTCAACATGCGCAGGGGGCAATGATGGATCTTGAGGATTACAAATTCCTTGCCTTGCCCGCCGACCAAAAAACTCTGAAACCCGCCGAAGCCCTATGGTGCAATATGCTTCACCTTCATGGAAAAGACGTTTACTTCTCGCTGTTGCGATTGATGAACTTCCAGATCGTCAACTGGCACGACCGCGAGAGTTACCCGTCGCTGGCGGAGGCGCAGAGTTTCTTCCGCGGCGTGGTGTGCGGAGGCATCAGACAAGATTCGCTTTACGCGGGGAATCAGGCACAGGTCCGGGAAGAGGCGCGTGAGGCGTTGGGTCAAACCAAGGGAAAAAAATTCATCCTCGGCACGGGATGCGTCGTCTATTATCAATCCCCGCATGAAAACATTTTGTCGGTAAGAAAGAGCGTGGAATGAGTCTGCGTGTCATAGCGGGAACGGCAAAAGGCAGGAAGTTAAAATCGGTTCCGGGGGATACGACCCGACCGGTGATGGACCGCGTCAAGGAGGCGTTATTCAACGTTCTCGCCGGGGATGTGATCGACTCGAACTGGTGGGACTTATTCGCAGGCACGGGCGCAATCGGGATCGAAGCCCTGAGCCGCGGCGCATCGTCTGTGAGATTTTCAGACTTGAATCGCGTCCCCATCGAGACGATAAAAGAAAATGTTGATCATTGCCGCTTTACCGATAAAGCCGAGATCAAGCGCGGAGACGCGTTCACGATGCTGGCAGGCAGGGCGGATCGAAAATTTGAATACATCTATATCGCGCCGCCGCAATACAAAGGAATGTGGCTTGAGGCATTGAAGTTGATTGACGATCACATGGATTGGCTCAGCGACGATGGGACGGTTATTATTCAGATTGACCCGTCAGAACTCAGGGCGGGTTCTGTTAATGAAGAACTTGTAAATCTCGAGGAGGGCGAGCGGAGAAAATACGGTAATACACTGCTGATATTTTATGACCGCAAACAGATTGATGGGGAAGGAAACTAAAGAACCACGGGCAGGAAAAGATAAAACGCACAGCCGGGGAAACGCGTTTCATCGTGACCTTCGCTTTCCACCCAGCATTTGCCGCCGTGCGCCCGAGCCACTCCGCGGACGATGGAGAGTCCCAGTCCCGCGCCTCCGCCCTTGAAACTGGTTGTACCTGATGAATGGATGATGGCTTTGCCCGCCTGATAGAATTTTTCAAATACGAGTTCGTGATGTTCGCGGTCCAAGCCGATGCCTGTATCGCGGACGGTAATCAGCGCGCCATGGTAACCGGTTCCAAACTGGGCTGGGGATGCTGAGATGACGACCTTGCCGCCATCGGGGGTGTATTTGATGGCATTGACAGCCAGATGATAGACTGCCTTGTGGATCATTGTCGGGTCTCCCTGGACAAGGGGAGTATCCGCTTCGACGGTGGAAACCAGTTCGATGGAGCGGTCTGATGCCGCTTTTTGCAACCCGCTGACGACTTCCAAAAACACCTGTTTCAACAGGATCGGGGCAAGGCGCAGGGTCAATTCGTCGTTGTCCATGCGGGTCACGTCCAGCATGGTGTTGACGACGGAATGGATGCGGTCGGCGCCGTTCTGTATCCCCTGGGCGACCTCGGCAAGCGCGGGATTCTCGTTGACATCCGGCGAGGCGTTCAATAGATTGGCATATCCCTTGAGGACGGTGATGGGCGTGCGTAATTCGTGCGCGGCGACATCGATAAACTCGGTCTTGTTACGATCCAACTGGCGCAGGACTTTATTTGTCTTTTGCAGGTCATCGATCATGCGTTGGTCGTTTTCGCGCAGGCGGTTCAAGGTGATGCGGATAATGTCCAGCGCCATGCGCGGACTGCGCGCAAGCATGGTTTCAAAATCGCCTTTATCCATTTCGAGCACGGTGCATTCGGAAGTCGTGCGAACGGTCGCCGAGCGCGGCGCATTTTGAATGAGCGCCATTTCGCCGATCAGGTCGCCGGGTCCCGCCATTCGCAACAGCCTTTCCCCTTCCTCATCGCCCATCGCCTTGCTGATCGCGACGCCGCCCTCCGCAAGAATGTAAAAAACCTCCTCATATGCTCCTTCATGGCACAAGACATGCCCGGAGGGATATACCCTCAGTTCCGTCAGAGCCGCCAGTTGCTCCAATTCATCCTCATCTACGCCGTTGAAAGCGAGCCGGAGCAGGGAAATCTTATCGAACGTCTTTA
>DAOTXI010000186.1:0-1958 GCA_034435475.1 Anaerolineales bacterium | reverse complement strand
GAGCGTATCGCCGAAGAAGATGCCGTTCTCGTCCGCCATTTGCCAGGCGCTTTCGATCACGCCATTGATCCCGCTGGGGACGACGAGTTCGACGGAAATCTCACGCTTCGCCCCGGTGGGAATGGCTTCGGTGAGGGTGACGGGATTTCCGCGCATTGGGTCGCCTCCGACATGACGGAAGGTGAATCCCGCTCTCCAGGCGCAGCCGCCGATGTTTTGCACCTGCCAGGTCTTGGTGAATTTTTCGCCGGGCTTCATGCGCGTCCCGTCGGGGATGGTCACGTCTGAGATGTAGAGCAGGTCGAAGCAGGGATTGGATGTTGGCGAAGGTTCGGGCGTCGTCGAAAGCGCGGTCTCAGTGGCGGCGGGGGAAGCCGTCTGCGTGGGGAAAGGTGTGAAGGGGGCTGGCAGGCTCTCGGTCAGGGAAGAGGCGTAGGTTTGCACCGCCTGGGTGCGGATGGCATCCGTATCCACACCGGAGGTTTGATCCGCCCGATTATCGGCGCAGGAGAAGAGGAAGACCCCGGCGATCAATCCGAGGCTGATGAGAAGATACCTGAATTTCATGTTTTTATTTTTTCTCTCTTGCGAGCGCAATGCCGGTTGCGATTGCGCCGGTTAATTCCCAGATCGGCACGCCGATGAATTTGAGCGGGGCTATGCCGAGGATGACGATGGCGGTAAAGACGATAAAGGTCAGCCCGCGAAAGGGAACGGTCCAGCGGTAGAAAATTTTTACGTCGTTCAACGCGGCGAGGATGTAATAAATGCCCATGTTCACCGATGCCATCGAAGCGGCGGTCATGAAGGTTAGGGTGTAATCGAAACTTGCGCGGGCGGCGCGCTCCGCCACTTCGAACCCGAGCATGGAAAGCTGTAATTCAGGACGGATGATGCCCAATGCGCCGAGCAGGAATGCCATGACCCCAAAGATGAATATGGTCCAGCCGGATGCGTCGCGGATTTTCATTGATGGATGCTCCTTTGTTTGAAAATTATACCCGCAACGCTTGCGCGTGATAGAATAAACAAATCATGGCAAAACATCTTGTATTGGTGGCTGGAAATATCGGCGCGGGCAAGACCACGCTGACGGAGCGCATCGGCGCGCGGCTCGGCTGGTGGACGGGATACGAATCCGTTGCCGACAACCCCTACCTGTCCGATTTCTACGGAGATATGCGGGCATGGTCCTTCCATTTGCAAATCTTCTTTCTGGGTCATCGCGCCGATCAATACCTGATTGCGGCTCGTGATGCGCGTTCGGCGATCCTTGACCGGAGCATCTATGAAGACGCGCACATCTTTGCGCGAGCCTTGTATCACCTGGGGAATCTGAACGAGCGCGATTATCTTGCCTATCGAAAATTGTTCGACCTTGTCGTAAACGGTTTGCCCCGCCCCGACCTGTTGATTCACCTCAAAGCGCCGGTGAATGTTTTAATGGAGCGCATCCGTCGCCGCGCGCGCAACATGGAGACGGGTATCACCTCTGAATACCTTTCCCTGCTCGATTCCTTCTACGAGGAATGGCTTGGCGCTTTCGACCTTTGCCCTGTCCTCACCATCCAGACTGACAACCTGGATTATGTCAATTACCCGAGCCATCTCGACCTTGTTGCCCAGCGTATTCAGGATAAGTTGGCTGGCAGGGAAGTGATGGACTTGCGTGGAGATTCCAGTGGTTGAAAAAAAGAAGGAACCAACCGTATTTCTTAATATCCCGCTCTTTCGAGACCTTTCCAAGCTCGACCTCTATCAACTTATAGACGAACTTCCCACCGAAACCTTTAAGGAAGGCGATATTATTTTCAGCGAGGGAGAGCCGGGCAACAGCTTGTACGTTGTGATGACCGGCGAATTGGAAGTTGTCCTCGCTGCGGGCACGCCGGATGAGATGCATTTGCGCACCTGCGGTCCCGGCGAGTATGTGGGCGAGATGAGCCTGATCATGCCCA
>DAOTXI010000185.1:0-10605 GCA_034435475.1 Anaerolineales bacterium | reverse complement strand
AGGTAATTAGGCGGCAAAACCATGAAAAAAAGCGCCGCACCCAGCACCATAAAAGGAAGATGTTGTCGTTTGGGGGGATAAAACCAGAATAAAACCGCAAAGGCGGCAAGCATTGAAAAAAGCCCGCCGCGTGAATACGTGATGATAATTGTTAAGAATGAAGTCAGAAAGACAAATAAAGCCACCGCGCGCAGGCGAAAGTCTTTTTCGTGCAAGAGGCGCTCAAGCGCCAACGGCACAACCAAAACTACAATCTGCGCATAGAAATTCGGGTCTCCAATCGGTCCCGTCGCCCGGAAATTATCGTATTCACCGATGATTTGATGACTCAAACTCAGAGAAAAACCGCCATAATCATTATCAAAAGTACCTGTAATATACTGGAAGACCGAAAGCGTAGTCAGGAATGCTCCACTCAACATTAAGACCCAGATTGCCCGTCTATACACCTTTGGAGTTTGCAACAACACTACGATTACAAGAGAAATAATGGTATCTTTGATGTTATCCATTAACTTTTCATAGACACGGTCTGGCACAGGCGAATAGGTTAGCGACACAAATCCGGTGAGTATGATCAATCCAAACAAAACGGCAGGCGTCCCCCACCCTTTTGGAGGGGTACGAAAAACAACCCATCGAAGTAAAATAACCACCACTAATAAAGCCAAAAACGGTTTCGCAATCGAAGGGGAGTTGTGGAATTCGGTAAATACATCAGAAAAGCGGGTGTAAGAAATAAATATCAGAACGAACAAGCCAAACTGCGTCGAATAAATTGTGATGACAAAGACTGCCAGCCCAACCACACCTAATAAAATATAGACCGGCTCATTAATGAATACAACCAGAATGCCTGAAATTATTCCCAACAATACAGAGATTGGAGTGATCAAATTTACAAGCCAAGGATATTTTTTTCGAATATAAGCAAATGGTGAATTTAAGGCGGGGGCATTAATCATGGCAAGGCGTTTTATTATTTATTTTCTAAATTGGTTCGCTTGCTTTAAGCAAATAAAGCCCGTTGCTCTTTTTGGCAACTTCAAGCGCCCAGTTCGTATTTTTAACGAACGAATCCATATTATCGCCAATGCGGTACTCGGCAATCCCAATAATGGGTTTCAACTCCAATTCCTCCCCTGAAACATCGATGCGTATCGGAATGGAAAGCGCAGTTTGCACACGATTCATCGTATTTAGCGCCGCGCGCCCGGGCGTATCAGACAAAAGCACTGAAAAATCCAGCTCATCCCAACGTCCCACAAGATCATTCCCGCGCAATTGATTTTTTAGCGTTTGGGTAATATGCCGCAAGATCACTTGCAAAGAAGGCTGCGGCAAGACATTGATATAATCGCGCAAACCTTCAATATGCACAAAACAAAGGCACAGGTCGTTTGCAGAAGCGAAAGCAACTTCCTTGAGCGTCTCCTTAAAAGTTTTTGCATTCATTGCCTGGGAGATTTCATCAAGATCGCGTTGTTTCATAAAATTAGTAATTGGGGTACGAATTAACTCCATTAGCAATGCCAAACCAATACCGAGAGCTGTGCCAACAACCAATGCCACCCCTGCATCACGTAAAGGTTGCGGTGAAATCGGTTCGGTTGGCACTGTGGCTGGGTCCAATAACCCCATATCATAAATCTGATAAATGTTTTCAACATATTCCACTGCAGTTTGTCCCATGCTATTCGTAAGAAGCGCCACAAGTTTGGGATCAGGCCCCGTCACGGTAAAATCAATAATATTCGTTTCAGGAAATACCACTGCCACATGCGTATATTCGGTCAGGTCGCTCTCTAAAAGCTTAAGCGAAGCCACCGTCTCAGAATACAAACGAGGGCTGTTCAACACTTCGGCATAAGTGGTAATTATTGAGCGTTTATCAAGGGTATCCAAACTATAGATAAGGTTATAGTTTACGTCTCCGCCAATGTAGGAAGGACTAGGGGAAAGGATATAACGGGCGGAGGACGAATAAATTGGCGTCGTAAAATATGCCGCCACCAAAGCCGCCAGGGTAGCCGAGAGCGCTGTTAACACCACGACCCACCAGCTGTTTTGAAGCATCTTTAGGTAAAGTTTTATTTCCATCTCTCAACTCCGATCACTATTAGAAGCAAAAAACTGCGCTATCTTCAATCTTCTAGCTTGCAAAAATGCAAACTGGCTTTACGCTGAAATTATACCTGTAAATATGCTTCAATCTTGGGATTGGACAGTCCCTGATGGGGGTAACGATTTTACGAAAACAGGTTAATCGCAGATCAATAAATTTAGTTGCTAGTTTCGGCGTAAAAGGGTTTGCATAGCAGCTGCCAATACTTGACCGCGCCGCATCCAAGTATGCTCAAAAGCACGCTGCGCGCCTTTGGCCCCAAGTTTGGTTCGTAAATCATGGTCGCGCGCCAGCTTTTTCAATGCCTCTGCCATGGATTGGATATTCTCGCGCTCAAACAAATACGAATCCACACCATGCGTGGCAATCTCGGTAATAGTTGGCTGATTTGGAGCCGTAACCACCTTGCCCAAAGCCATATACTCATACAACTTCATTGGGTTGCCGTATTCATTGGTGGCAGGCATGATAGTGATGTCACCTGCCGCTACATAGGAGGGCACCTCTTCATATGCCACCCGACCAGCAAAGGTAACGTAGCGAGATATACCCAATTCGTCCGCCAACGACTTCGAAGCCTGATATGTCTGCCCTTCGCCAACCAACAAGAGTTGCGGTTTCGGTTCTACATCCATAATCTGGAAGGCCCGCAGCAATAAATCCACGCGATGATAAGGTTGAAACGAGCCAACGAAGACAATCAACACCGTATTTTGTTGAATGCCAAACTGCTCCCGGCGCAAGTTTCCGTCCACTTGCGGATTGAACAAATTCACATCAATCCCATTTTCAACAGTAATTACCTTATCCGCAGGGGCCCCCTCTGCTAAAAGATATTGACGGAGCGTCTGATTAACAGCAACCAGCAGACCAGCGTGCATCGTTACCTCACGGTGAATATCTCGCGCCGCCTGCCGCAGCCCCACACCGTACTGTTGCTCTTCCTCCCACGCTGGCGCGCAATCGTCCAAAACCAGAGGCACATTTATGAATTGTGATGCAATTTTGCCAGCCAAGCTGAAAGCAATGTGAGTTTCAAGAATCAGGTCTGGCTTATATTCCTGTGCCGCGGAAATCAACCGCCGGGCATATATCTTGCCAAAACGAATGCGAGCCGCATCACGCATCATCATAGCCAACGGTCGCGGCAAAAAACGCTTCATCACACTGCGATAAAATCCTATGGAAGATTGCGCCGCCTGGCTCTGCCCGGCTGCCGCTTCGATTCGAATCACGTCATGACCCAGGGCTTGAAGCGCAGTGGTCAGCGCGGCAGCGCGTATAACGTGCCCGGCTTGTTGAGAACCCAACCTGTCCGCTGGGTGAGGCAGGCTATATAATATCTTCATGACTTCCTATAAATAATTTTTTTATACAAAGAAATCGTTTGCTCCACTTGCAATTCCAGGGAAAAGTTTTTTTGAATAAAAGAACTGGCTGCCACACCCATTTGTTTTTGCAAGATTGGCGATTTTAAGATTTCAATCACGCGTTCGGCCAATGCGCCTGAGTCGCCGGGTTCGATCACATATCCGCTTTTTCCATGGTGAACAATCTCTTCCGTTCCGCCTACTCGTGTTGCTACAACCGGAATCGCCGCCGCGCCTGCTTCGATCAACACGGTTGGCAACGCTTCACTCCAGGAAGCCTGAATTAAGACATCACTCGCCGACAAAATTTGGGGGATATCCATGCGTTGGCCAAGGAATTCAACCGCCTCACCCAACGGCGCAAACTGCCTCTTCAAATCCATTTCCAGCTCTCCGCCGCCGACAATCTTCACGACAAAATCCGGCAAAGACCTTTTTATTATCGGGATTGCCCCCAAGAGCACTTCAAAGCCCTTGCCGGGTCTTAACACAGAAACAAACACGGCTGTCGGGCGCCTTGCATCCCAACCCAGCATCTCTCGCAGTTTTGACTTGTCCGTATTTAATCTAAACTTTTCAAACTCAATGCCATTATGGATGGTATGTATCTTCTCCAATGGAACATGCGCTTGTTTTGAAAATTGCCTGCGCACCTCTTCCGACACGGCAACAATCGCATTAACTCCAAATCTTGCAGACCAAAACACCATGCGCGAACGGAGATACGTCTTCCATGAAGTAACCGGTTCCTGGAGCACATGCCGTGTCATCAACGAAGGGACATGGAACATTCGCCGCGATAAACCCGCATAAATGATCGTATCCTGGTCTTCAGCATGAACTATATCAATCTTCCTATCGTGAAGAAAAGCGCCAAATTTCCGAATTGCCTTTATGTCTGTCATCCGACGCGCCCCCAAATCAAACCGTTCAACGCCAGAAGCGGCAAATATTTCAGCGAGGGGGCTGTCTCGCCGTTTATTAAGCGTGCAGAGCAATATTTCGATGCCTGCTTTCTGAAAATATGGGACCACAGAAACAATATTTCGTTCGGCGCCCCCCATGGCAATACTACTTAACATCAACAGAACTTTCATGAACGGCCGCCTCCCAACCGCTGAATCTGTTTCTTAAAAAAACGCATCGATTTTCCAATTGGGTTGTGATATTTGAATTCTACCGACTTTCTCCAAGCATTGGAAATCTTATATTGAAAATCTGAAAGGGTATCAGCGCCATTGCACTCGGTTCGCCAGAGATTGAACTCATTTTCCGGGTAAAGCAGCGAACCGCATGCGCCAATGTAGCCGGCGGCTTGTACGGCCTGTTGCAAAGCAGGTTCCGCCTTTTCATAGGGAAATGCAAATAACTTTGCGGGTTTTCCCAACTGTTTTTCCATAGATATTTTTGATTCGAGTAATTCTTTTTTTACCTGTTCTTGTGTGCATTTTGGCAACATGGCGTGGGTGTGAGTGTGACTGCCAAAATCAATCCCTTCGGCATTCATCCTGCGAACAGTGTCCCAGTCCATAAGAACGAATGCCTGCGCGTCCAGCAATCCTTCCCATTTTGTGGTTAGTCCAACCCGGCTGGGGACAAGAAAAATCGTCGCTGTGAACCCAACTCTCTTAAGAATCGGAAGCGCGTTGTCGAAATTGTCTTGATACCCATCATCGAATGTAATCGCAAACGCATTTTCCGGAAGAGTCTCCTTCCGGGACATTTTCATGGCGATCATTTCCAATGGCAGGCATTGATAGCCTGAGTTCTTCAAGAAGGTCATCTCCTGCTCAAATAAGCCAGGGGGAACCGCCAACCGGAGCGGGTCTGACGCTTCTGAAATCTCACTGATCTGATGATATAAAAGAATGAACATCTTTAGTTCCGAGTTGAATCTTCACTTTCGCCATCGTTTTCTCTGCGAACGATCTTACCCAGTAAGTCAAGCGCCTGAAGCACTGTTGCGCGCTCAAAAACATATAGAAGCAATAGATATGCCAGTCCGCCAGCCAGGATATTGAAAGTCAACTGGAACCATATCCCCCAATCCACTGATACATAAAGCCCTCCCCAAACCACAAGTACCATGCCGAGCGCTGGCAAGGCCGGTGTTTTTAGCGCTTCAATTAACCTTGCAAATGAAACCTTGAGCATCCGTAAGGCAACCGCAAGGTAGACAACGCTTGTCACAAACGCCGTAAACACCTGTACCCACCCGGCAACAACAATATCGGCTGGTCCGGTAACGGCCCAAAACATCAGAGGAGCCAGAACGACAATTTGCAATATTGAAATATAGGTGAGCAAAATGGGTCTGCCCTGAGCCTTGTAAACATCTCCAGCATTGAAACCAAGGGAGAGGAAGAATGAATAAATTGCAATGGCCTGCAATACAGGCGCAACTTCAAGCCACTTTTCTCCAAACAATGCAAGAACAAAAGGCTTTGCGAGCAAAGCCAAGCCCATGCTGATTGGCGCAGTAATGAGGGCAACGTAACGGGTAGTCTCCAAAAAGCCGAGTCGAAGCGTCTCTTCGTCTTCTCTGATCTTTGTGAAAATGGGGAATATCACCTGGGCAACGGTGGCACAAAATTGAAGAATTACAAGTTCAGGAATCCGAAATGCCAGAGTATATATTCCCAGATCGTCCGCGCCAAGATAACGCCCTATCAACAGATAGTCGACATCTTGCGCAAATACACTTACGATGTTAAGCGCGACCATGGAAAGCCCAAAATTAAGCAAGGAGCGCGCAAAGCCAAAATTGAAGGAAAAAGCCGGCCGCCATGAGACAATCCGCCAAAACATAAAAGCCGCAATTATCGTTCCAAACAACTGACCTGCAACCAAACTCCAGGGGCCCAAGCCAGCATAGGCGAGTGAAATAGAGACGGCGCCCTTGCCTATCGCTTTCAGAAATTCGGGGATAAATTTTCTGCGAAAGGCGAGGTCTCGTATTAGCAATGCCTCGTGGGTAGCGCCAAAAGAGGCGAGCGGAAAGTTTAGAGCGAGTATGCGGGTTACATCGACAGCGCGCGAGTCATTGAAGAAAACGCCAATGGCAGGAGCAATCAGCCATATTACTACAAATAATGTGGTTCCGGTGATGAGGTTCAGCCAGAACGCGGTATTTACCACCTTATCATCTTTATGATAGATCAAAGATGCATTAATTCCCAGGTCTTTCACTGAGTCTAGAAAACCAATGATCGTTAGTGCGTACCCAACAATGCCAAAGTCGCTTTTTGTTAATAGACGCGCAAGCACAATTGTACTGAGCAAGACGATAAACTTGCCGCTGTAGTACGCCACATAGGTCCAACTGGCGCCTTTGATCGCTGCTTTTGCTAGTTCTGTGGGGCGCTCTTGAGTTTTTTCTGTAACCATAATATTTTGATCAACAAGGATATATCACGGCTTTTCGGAAAGTTTCCGGTCAGCGTTATTAATGTAAGCGTTTTTTGTTAATTCCATTTGAGCGTTCAAGGAATAGTCTTGTTCAATTCTCTTGCGAGCGGCCTGCCCAAGGCTTCGAGCGAGAGAACGGTCGCCAAGCAAGGAAGCAATCGCATCTGCCAGAGATTGAATATCTCCAATTGGAACAAGAAGAGCGCTTTTTGCGTTTTCAACAACTTCCGGGATGCCTCCACAATTGGTTGCCACAATCGGTTTTCCCATGGCAGCCGCTTCAAGCAAAGCATATGGCACGCCTTCACTGCGAGACGGCATGACAAAAATATCCGCAATTCTTAATATCTGCTGCACAACGGGGCGATCTTGATGACCCAACAGGATGATTTTCTCACTCAATGAAAGTTTTTGAATTTGATCCTCAATCTCTTTTCTCAACTCGCCGTCACCAATAATAACAGCCCTGACGTCATTTCGTTTGTTTGAAATCAACAAAAAAGCATTTATAAAATCATCAAAACCTTTTGCCCATACCAGTCTTCCTACAAGGATACATATTGCTGTATTTTCAGGGACTCCGATCCGGTCAAGTATTTCTGCGCGATTTTCAGGCGTATTTATTGCAGGCAATTCAACTGCATTCCTAATTAGGTGAATTTTATGTGGGGGAATGCCGTCATTGACCAAGGCTTTTTGGATCGTCTGAGAAACAGCAATAAAACAGTCAACCCGCCCGTTGGTAAACAAATCAATTTTGTGATAGGCGCGGCTTTTCCAGGAACTGCCAAACTCCTGGCTGTAAAGACTATTCAGTGTTGAAACAAAGCGGACGTTTGAAAACAGCGCTGCAAAGCTGGTCCAGAATTTTGATTGGATATTTTGAGTATCCACAACCTCAACCCCTTCACGGCGGATAATCTCGGCAAGCCGAAAAGGAATTCGCGGGTCTGTCCGTTTACTGGCAACCACCCTTACTGGTATCCCCATTTCTTCAGCGCTCCGAATCACCGGGCTGTTCGCTATGCCAGCCAGTAAACTGCCGCCTGGCATGAAATATTTTGCAATGGCAAGCGCGCGCGTACTTGCTCCTCCATAACGAATTGAAAGGTCCACTACAAGAACGCGGGGAAATGTAAGACTCAGAACGTTCGCGTCCTGTTCTTCAATTGAGCTCGGTGTTTCCATGAGTATTATTTGGCTACCTTGCGCCCTTTTGTTTGAAAAGCACGGCAAAAGTCCTTATTAGGATTTGAATATCGAACCAAAAAGAGCGCCGTTCAATGTAGCGAATATCCCATTTTAGCCACTCATCAAAGTCTGTGCCGCCCCGGCCATAGATTTGAAACAAGCCTGTAATCCCCGGCAAGACATCCAATCTTTCAGTATGCCAAAGTTTGTAAGATTCGGGACTCCAGGAAGTGGGACGCGGACCCACCAAACTCATTTCACCTTTTAAGACATTAATAATCTGAGGCAATTCATCAATGCTGGTTTTTCGGATAAAACGTCCAATGCGAGTAATACGAGGATCAGAATCCAGCTTCAATGGGCCTGAAAGTTCGCCTTTGGAATTTAATTTCGCCAGATTTGCTTTTAGTTTTTCAGCATCAGGAACCATGGATCGAAACTTAATGATCTTAAATCGTCGGCCATCCTTTCCTGTTCTGTCCTGAGTAAAAAACACTGGGGCGCCCGGCGAATCGATCCAAATTGCGAGAGCAACCACGCCAAAAAAGGGAAGCCAAAAAGGCATTGATAAAATAACACAAGCAAGATCAAACAGACGTTTCACAACAAGATAGGACTTGCCCGTTAACAAGCGGTTATCAGGATTAAACTTCCTAATCCATCCTTCGTCCAAAACTCTTTTGGGTTCAATGTGATCTGTCATATTAGAATCTTATGTAAATTCATAAAGTATCGAATGCCAAACTGCAACTCTCGAATTAATTTGCTGTTGTTATTCTGTTTCAACCTTATGCAACCTTTCGTTTGCCGTTTCAACCATGTCGTCAAACGTCAAGGCTTCATCCGGAAAGGAAGCGCTGCCCCATTCGATTCCGGCATTTAATTGGCGTTTCACTGCTTCTGCAATTCGAGAAGCAAGAATGCTGGCGCTCGCCTGATTGGTCTCTGGGCAAAGTAATACGAATTTTCCATCCCGGTCTCGCAGAACCATATCGGTATTGCGGGCATTATCACTTAAAATCTGGCTTACCTTGGCAATCGCGAAACGCTCCAGGATTTCATTTGCCAGAAGTTTCATGTCCCTCCAATCGCTCCATTCCTTGTTCTTTTCCAATTGAACGGTAAGAATTGATAGTGGGTGATGATAACGCCTGCTGCGAGTAATTTCTGCATTCACCAGATCGCGGGCTGCGTGAATATCCATGGCACGGTTGGGGTAAGCGCTGGAAGCAAGCCGCTCAAGCGCCATATCAGTTTGATCAATCTTTCGCCCAACATCGAATGCCAAAACTGCAGATAGCAGCACCAGCATTCCCTGAACAATATTGACCTCAATTGGCTTTACAGCCCCCAAATAAAAATACCAGACCAAGCCATAAACCACCAGCCAGAAAGCAATGACAGCATATTGCGACAGGTGAACCCCGGCCCGAACCAAACTACCAACAACAATCAACTCTGTAAAAAGAATAACCGCAATCAAAACAAAAAATACAGGACTAAAGTCAATATAGGTCTCCTGAAAAGATTCTACATTCGATGCGCCCAGCAAGGCAACCACAAAAACAAATAGCATGATAATGGATTGCTTTAATTCGCTCATGGAGTCGTCCTATAAAAACTTGAAATTAAAAAATACAAGGCTGCTTTTGAGATTACAGCAAAGCCAGCGGCTTTTGGCTAATGGGCTAAAAATAAAAGAAAATGAACAATATGATTATACCCAAAGAAGGCAATGCAAGGGTGGACAAAATCGTCCTGAAACCATCGCCCAAAGGGATTACTCTGGCATTTCAATTTTTCAACTGGGCGTATAATAATCATGTCATGAAAAAAATGTCGGTCGGTTTACTCCTTATGCTTCTACTTTCATCTTGTGATATTTGGGGAGTCGCGCCGCAACCCTTCCCAATACAATCCCCATTCTCTTCAAATACTCCATCGATCATAACCGCCACGCCATTCATGATCCTGCCGCCGACACTGGTTTTCACAACGTCGCCAGTAGGGACTATAATCCCCGCCTCCGCCGCAGCCGCAACGGAAATCACGCCTCCAACCCCGCCCCCTAGCGGGGTACCGCCAACTGAAACCTTCACTCAACCTGTCATACAATCCGTCTCCGTTGAAATCCTGGGCTGCGATACAGGGTTTGATATTCAAAACGGCATGTTCGAAGTAACCAATGCATACGTCATTGTCAGGAACACAGGCAACATGGATCTGCCAAATACCTGCGCTTTACTACGCGCCGTTGACGAAGGGCGCGAACATCCAGATAAAAAAATATGCCTGGGAACCCTGCCCGCCCAAAATCAAGTGACCTTGAAGCTTACCGTTGATTCCACCTACCAAGAGAATACCATCATCCAGGTCGACGTCACCTCAAACGAAACCATTCTCTTGCGTATTGACAAAGAGTCATGCAGCGACATTAACGTTCTGGGAGGTATCCCGGTTGATATCGGCGTCATAAAACCAACTCAACCCTGAGCATGCAAACTACAAAAC
>DAOTXI010000184.1:0-2213 GCA_034435475.1 Anaerolineales bacterium | reverse complement strand
CCAGGTTTGCAAGAATTCAGGCTGGCTTGAAATTCTCGGCTGCGGCATGGTGCATCCCAATGTGCTGATCGCAGGCGGCTACAACCCGAAGGTCTACTCCGGCTTTGCCTGGGGCATGGGGCCGGAACGCCAGTTGATGTTGAGAAACAAAGTCGGCGACATCCGTTACTTCTGGGGTAACGATGTGAGGTTCTTGGAGCAGTTTTAGGAAGAGCCGATATTGGATAATTCGATATTCGGAATTCGAGTTGTCCAATATCGAGTATCGAATATCGAATTACGAGGATTTATGAGCGTCAGCGGACTTGAAAAACTGGATGTGTGGTGCAAGGCAAGGGATTTTGCCGTGCGCGTTCATAAAGAATTACTTCACTTGCTTCCGTCTGAAGAAAAGTGGGCACTCAGCCAGCAAATCCGCCGCTCGTCGCAGAGTATTCCTGCAAATATTGCAGAAGGCCATGGGCGTTTCTATTTTCAAGATAATGTGCGGTTTTGCTATATTGCACGTGGTTCTCTTGAAGAAACTCTAAGTCATATTGTTTATGCCCATAAAGTCGGCTATATCTCTGAAACACTTTACAAATCATTTGTGATGGACGGCGAAAACCTAAATCGGCTTATCAATGGCTATATTGGTTTCTTGAAGAAAAGCAAACAAGGTGCCAATGAACCCGGAGCAAATTACACTGTCCGCGAAATATCTACAGATTACATCGTCGAAGATAATTCGAACCAATCTTCAGACTCGAATATCGAATAACGAATATCGCACGCTCTCAGGAGTAACTTATGAAAATACCTCTCTCATGGCTAAAAGATTTCATCGATCTCGATGGACTTTCCGTCGAAGACATTGCACGCAAACTGACCCTCGCCGGTATGGAAGTGGACGAGATTCTTTACGTCGGCTTGCCCATGCCTGTGTACAAAGAAGGCGAAAAGCACGAGTTCAAGACCAACGGCATCGGCTGGGACAAGGAGAAACTTGTCGTGGCGGAGATCCGTGAAGTGAAAGCGCACCCCAATGCCGATAAGTTGACTCTGCTTGACCTGTACGATGGACAGCAGGATCAGGTTGTGTTGACTGGCGCGCCGAATATCTTCCATCTCAAAGGCACAGGCAAACTCGAAAAACCCATCAAGGTGGCGTACGCGAAGGAAGGCACGACTCTCTACGACGGTCATGCCGAAGGTCAGGTCTTGATGACGCTCAAACGCGCCAAGATCCGCGGCGTGGACTCGTACTCGATGGTCTGCTCTGAAAAAGAATTGGGCATTACCGACGAAAGTGACGGCATCATCATCCTCGACGATGATGCGCCCGTCGGTATGCCGCTCGCCGATTACATGGGCGACGCCGTGCTGGATATTTCCATCCTGCCGAACATGGCTCGTAATGCGAACGTGATCGGCATTGCGCGTGAATTGGCGGCAATGTTGGGACGTGAGTTGAAGAAGGGCAGCGGTCAGCCGTCAGCGGTCAGTGGACAGTCGGTAAAAGAGTTAGTGGAAATCTCCATCACCGACCCTGAACTCAATCCGCGCTTCGTCGCTGGTCTGATCCGCAATGTGGAGATCAAACCCAGTCCGTACCAAATTCAACGCCGACTCAAACTGGCGGGTGTTCGCGCAATCAGCAATATTGTCGATGCGACCAACTACGCCATGATCGAATATGGTGAGCCGCTGCACGCCTTCGATTACGATGTCTTGAAAAAACGTGCTGGCGACAAGAAGATCAAGATCATCACTCGTGCCGCGAAGGATGGCGAGAAACTCAAGACTCTCGACGGCAACGAACGCACGCTCACCGCAATGAACGTGCTCGTTTGCGATGAGAAAGGTTCGCTCTCGCTGGCAGGTGTGATGGGCGGCTCAGAATCCGAAGTGACCGACAACACCAAGAACATCCTCCTCGAAGGCGCGGCGTGGAACTTCATCAACATTCGACGCACAGCAAAACAGCACAATCTTCCTTCCGAAGCCTCCTTCCGCTTCTCGCGCGGCGTACATCCTGCCATGTCTGAAGGCGGCGTGAGCCTCGGGTTGAAATACATGGCGGAATGGGCTGGCGGCGCAGTCGCCCCCGATCTCGTGGATGCGTATCCGCTGCCGCCGAAAGACGCGGTGGTCGAGATCACCATCAACGACGTGAAGCGCTGGCTCGGCATTGACCTCACGCTCGAAGAAATCTCCAATCTCTTATCTCGTTT
>DAOTXI010000183.1:0-4473 GCA_034435475.1 Anaerolineales bacterium | reverse complement strand
TCTTCCGCCCGAAGTTGCCCGCCAATACGGGCTAAATCCCGGCTCGAAGGTCCGCCTCGACGAAGGCACAAACTTTGTCCGCATGCACCGCCCGGTGACGCATCTCACCAAGGTTTATATCGAACCGACCGTCGCCTGCAACCTCGACTGCATCACCTGTTTCCGCAATGCCTGGGAACAGCCCATCGGCAAAATGACCGAAGAGACCTTTGAAAGAATCCTGTACGGATTGAAACAGCTGGACCCAATCCCTGATGTGTATTTTGGCGGCATTGGCGAACCGCTTTTTCATCCCAAAACCGTCGAGTGGATTCGGCGCATCAAGCAGGAATTGGGCGTCAAAGTGGAGCTCATCACCAACGGCACGACCCTCACCGAGCGAAAGACCCGCGAACTGATCGATGCCGGTCTGGACTTGCTGTGGGTTTCCCTCGATGGCGCCACCCCCGAAAGTTACGCCGATGTGCGTATGGGCGCGGAACTGCCGGTCATTCTCGAAAACCTGCGCCGCTTGTTCAAAATGCGCAAAGGCGGGCACTTCCCCCAGCCTGAGATCGGCGTCGCTTTTGTTGCCATGAAGCGCAACATCAACGACCTGCCCAGGATCATCAAAATGGGACATACCTTCGGCGCGCGCTATTTCTCGGTCAGCAATGTGCAACCCACCACCGAAGATCTGCAGGAAGACCGGCTATACAAACGCACCATCCGCAACATCGCATATCTGCCTTCGCCTGTTTTGCCAAAACTCAGCCTGCCCAAGATAGATTTCAATGAAGAGACTCAAGCCGCGCTTACCGAAGCCTTCAACAGCGGATGCAACGTCAGCTTTGCGGGTAACAACTGGGGCGGCGCCAACGACGTCTGCAACTTCGTCGAAAGCGGCACCATGTCCATTGCGTGGACGGGTGAGGTCAGCCCGTGCTGGCCCCTCATGCACACGCACATGAGCTACCTGCATGGCAAGCCGCGCCTCTCTAAAAAACACATCATCGGCGATGTCCGCACGCAGACGCTCGAAGAGATCTGGTTCGACCCGGAATATGTCGCCTACCGCGAACGCCTGCATAACTTCGTCTTTGCGCCCTGCACCTTCTGCGGCGGCTGCGACCTCTCCGAAGAAAATGTGGAAGACTGCCTCGGCAACGACATCGCCCCCGTCTGCGGCGGTTGTTTGTGGGCGCAGGGCATTATTCAGTGCCCGTAAGTTGACTTGCTAAAAGGCTCGGATGAAAATCCGGGCCTTTTTTATTTTGCTCTGAAAATGATAAAATGAATCCAAGGACTCAGATATGCAATTGCGTTTTTATGCGAACATGCGCGCGACGGTTGGCAGGTCATCGCTGGAGATCGCGGAAAGCGCCGCTTCTTTCCGTGACCTGCTGGCGCTGCTGGTCGAAAAATATCCCGAGACCGCTTTCCATTTGTTGGATTCGGATGGGCATCTGCGACCGGATGTCCCCGTTTATGTGGATGGAAGGAACCCTCGTCTGACTCCGCTCGGAATTGATACGCCTCTCACTCCTGATTCTGTCATCAGTTTTTTCTCTCCCATTTCGAGCGGCAAGATCAATGTAGAAGTTTTACGCGATTAAAAAGGAGCTGACTTTATGAAAGTGAATTTCTTTGCAACCCTGCGCGATATTGCCGGGGGAAAAACCGTTGTGTTCGACCTGGAACATGGCATCACAGCCCGCGAATTGCTGGATGCCATTTGCGAACGTTTCCCGGTAATGAAGAAGGAATTACTGAAAGAAAACGGCGAAATGCACGGTCACGTCCACTTCTTTATCAATGGGCGCGATGTGCAGTTTACGGAGGAACAATTTGCCACGAAGATCATGCAGGGCGACACGGTCAACGTCTTCCCGGCGGTGGGCGGCGGGTAGGAATTTATACTGTCATTGCGAGGAGGGTGCTCTCCCCGACGAAGCAATCTCATGATTTGGTCACAAGATTGCTTCGGGCTAACGCCCTCGCAATGACGGAAGGAAGAATAAAAGCAGGGCGACTCACGTCGCCCTGCTTTTTGATTCGGGGAGATTCTGATTCAGGAAACAGAATCAGGCTTTGGTTAAGTCTGAAGCGTTAGATGATCTCCAATTCCTTCAACTTGGATTCGGGCACAACGCCGTTGACCCATCCGCGCTTCTCGTAATATTCCACGAGCATGTCATCCAGTTCACAGACCTGACCCTTCGAGCCGCCATAGGTGGACGGTTCAGTGGTGAAGCGTTTGGGCAGGGTGTCGGAGCCTTCGCGGAAGCCGTTGAGGTTGTTGATGTGGCGTTCGAGGTTGTAGACGCGCTCGCCGACCTTGAGCAGGTGACCCGCGTCGCAGGGGACGCCCGTCATCGCTTCGTATTGCGCAGCGAAGGAGTCGAGCGATTCGGCGAAGGTGGCGAATTTGCAGACATCAAGACAGTCGGTGACGGCGTGGACGTTCTGGAAGATGAAGTTCATCTCGCCCTTGCCCTTCCACGCGAGCGGATCGGCGACGGTAGACGGACCCAGCACGTTGCCCACGACTTCGGCGGCGGGGGTGTAACCGCGCAGGTGGCAGGCGCCGCGGTTGGATGTGGCATAGCCCAAGCCCATGCCCTTGATGCCGCGCGGATCATACGCGGGCACGCCCTGACCTTTGACCGTCATGGCGAGTTCGGGATGACCAAAGTGAGCGGCAACCGCGTTCGCGCCGTTGGCAAGGACATCGCCGAAGCCTTTGCGATAGGCAATCATTTCAGCGGCTTCGACCATCTTGGCGCCATCGCCCCAGTCCAATTTGCCGGAGCCGTTGGTGTAGCCGCGTTCGCTGGCTTCCATCCAGACCGAAAGCGGATGCCCGACTTCGATGGCGTCGAAGCCGTAGTCGTTGGCGCAGTCGATCATTTTGGCGACGACGCGGATGTCGTCGTTGCCGCAGTTCGTGCCGACCGACCAGGCGGGTTCGTATTCCACCGATTCCATGCGCAGACCGGCATACGGACCGTCTTTGATCTCCACTTCCTTCTTGCAGGCGACGGGGCAGGCGTGGCAGGTGGGGTTATCCACGAGGATGTTGTCGTTGACGTATTCGCCGCTGACTTTTTCAGCCTGATCCCAGCCGGTGAACTGGCTGTTCTTGGCAGGCAGACGGCCGATGACGTTGGTCATGTTCATCAGCACATTGGTGCCGTAGACGGAGAGACCGCCCTTGCGCGGCGAGGTGACGACGCGCTCGTCCATGATCTCGGCAAGCGCCTTCTTGTGGGCTTCCTTCCACTTATCGCGGTTGGCGGCTTTGACGATCTTCTTCTCCGCCTTGATGACGATGGCTTTGAGCATCTTGCTTCCGCCGACACAGCCGGTGCCGCCGCGTCCGGAGGCGCGGTCGTTTTCGTTGATCCAGCAGGCAAACTTGACGAGGTTTTCGCCCGCAGGTCCAATGCTGATGACGGTCAGGTCTTTTTCGCCGTATTTGTTTTTGAAGTGTTTGATCGTGTCGTGAACGCCCTTACCCCACACTTCCGAGGCGTCGAGCAGTTCGATCTGGTCGTCATGGATGTAGGCATATACCGGTTTGGCAGACTTGCCTTTGAAAACCAGTCCATCGAAGCCAGCCCAGCGCAATCGGGCGGCAGACCAGCCACCATGGTGAGAATCAGTCACAGTTCCGGTGAGAGGCGACTTGGTCACAATTGCCATGCGCCCGCTCATGTTGGCTTCCGATCCGGTGAGAGGTCCATTCATGAAGCACAGGATGTTATCGGGGGAGAGGGGATCAACTTGCGGTCCGTTATCGAAAACGTATTTCACGCCCAAGCCGCGTCCGCCGATGTATTTGCGGGCATCGTCTTCGGCGATGGGTTTGAATTCCACTTTACCAGCGGTAAGGTCAACCCACGCGATCTTATTTGCATAACCACCAAGTTCCATGATGAATCTCCTTTTTGACAAATGAATATAGAACGGCGCATGCCGTCCTCATTATTCATAAGGTAGCATTTACTGAAAACGATTTCAATAATTAAGGTTTTCCTTAATCGTTATCATGACATTTATCCTTTGCGCGCTATTTCACATGTTGGCTGTTGTGTAATTGAATTGCGATATACTTTTGTCTATGAAACAACTTTTACAAAACATAAAAGATGGCAAGACCATCGTCGAAGAAGTTCCCACTCCCACCCCGCGCGAAGAGCAGGCATTGGTTAAGGTATCCGCGAGTCTCGTTTCTGCTGGCACTGAACGTATGGTGGTGGAGTTCGCAGAAAAAAGTTATCTTGGCAAGGCGCGTTCCCGCCCCGACCTTGTGAAGCAAACGCTCGACAAAGCCAAACGTGAAGGCATCATGCCGACCGTCAACGCGGTCTTCAACCGGCTCGACCAGCCGATGGCGTTGGGTTATTCGTCTGCTGGCACAATTATCGCGCTCGGAAAAAATATGCAAGGCTTCAAGGCTGGTCAGCGTGTGGCGTGCGCGGGCGGCGGCTA
>DAOTXI010000182.1:0-3247 GCA_034435475.1 Anaerolineales bacterium | reverse complement strand
AGGACGAGGGTCAGGAAGACGATGAAAAGGATTCCAGCCACAATCGGGAGGACGACCGCCAGGATGGAGGTGATGGTGGCAAAAATATCTTCGGCGATGGAGACGGGTATGTTACCCGCCCCCGCGGTTGTGGCAGTGACGGCTGGGCGCACCGCCGCCGCTTTGACCGTGTGGACACTACCCGCCACGAGCAGACCACAGGCGAGCGCAAAGACCGGGTTGATGTCGGTGATGACGTTGGCGCTGGCGGCAAAGGCGATGGCTCCAGCGGCAGGGCGGATGACGGTTTGGATCAGGTCGTTGACGTGGTTGGCGGCGGGGACTTTATCTGCCACCATTTCGATGATGACCAGCACACCCAGCAGGATGAGAATCCACGGGTTGGCGAGCAGGTCGAAGGGTTTGGCGAGGTTGAGGGTATTGGGGAAGTAGTGCGCCACAACTCCCACCACCAGCAGGGGAATGTAGGCGTTCAACCCGGCGCTAGCGGAAAGCCCAAAGGCGGAAAAGATACCTAGCAAGAGTTCCATTTTTATCTCCTTCAGGACTTACGCAAAACTCCCAAAATATGACCGCCGATCACTGACCGCGGTCTGCCGTCGGCGGTCAATTGCCGAAGTGGCGAATGATTTTGCGTAAGTCCAATCCTTTTCAAAAATCGTTCAACTTCATTATACGATTTTCGAGTCAATTCGTTGTCAGCCGGATATGCCGGGGAAGCCGCCCCATGTGCCGGTGAATTGGATGCGGACGAGGTCAATCGTCAGGATGAGCAGCAAGGCCAAGGTCAAGCCGGAGGCGAAGGCAAGCCATAATTGACGCGGATGCTCAAAGGTGTTGTCTTGTTTCATCAGAATTACCCATAACATGCCAAAGACAATGATGAGGAGGGAAAGCGTTCCAAGCGCGCTGATGTATGCGATGGGGTAAAGCACGAAGGGGCTGTCGGTCAGGATCAGCAGGTTGATGGCGATGATGCCGCCGGTGAGGATGCCGAGTTTTTTCCAGTTTAGGGCGTAGGTGTCATCGAGGTTCTTCCAAAGGGTCTGGTTGATGACCGGGAAGAGCATGGCGGCTAACGCGATGCCCATGCCGCTGCCGGTGAAGAGGCGCAGGGTTTGGTTGGGGATGTAGAGGTTGGGAATCTGGTCGAGCGGGCTTCCGCTGCCGCCGGTCTGTTTGAGCAGGTAGAGGTACGAGTTCGAGCCGTCCACGCCGAAAGCGACGAAGAATGCGAAGAGAACCGCCATGATCCCGCGCGAGGGGAGTTTGCTGCTCTTCCCGCTGACGAAGGCTTGAAAAAGAAGAGCAAGCCCAGCCGCATAGAATTCGCCGGTACATCTGGCGCATAAGGGCAGTTGACGGTCGCCGATCTGAAATGAACGCGCGTCAATGCGGTGACAGACGGCGTAGCCGATGGCGTCCAGTTTGCCGAGCGCGCCTTCGGGGGCAATGATGAACCAGGCAATGACCGCCGCAATGGCGGCGATGGGTACGAGATAACTGGCGATTGTTTCGAATTTGGATGGCTGTGTATTGGTCTGCATCAACCCATTATACCCAGCCCATGTTGATTTTTGCTTTTCAAGCAAGAGTTATTCCAACCCTGTTAAAAAAACCAAGCCATGCTTTGAGCATGACTTGGTTCTCGTTTCTCATTACTTGTTTCTTTATTTCTCGAATACGAACTGCCCATCCTTGTAGAACAATTCGCCGTCCACGTGAATTTCCGACTCCGTGCGCATATCGCAGATCATGTCCCAATGGATGACGCTCTTGTTCTTCGAGCCGGTTTCGGGGTAGCCGTTGCCGAGCGCCATGTGGAACGAGCCGCCGATCTTCTCGTCGAACAAAATATTGCCGGTAAATTTTTGGATATCAAAGTTCGTGCCGATGGCGAACTCGCCCAAATAGCGCGAGCGTTCGTCGCTGTCGAGAGTCTTGAGCAGGAAATCCAGATTCTTGGTTGCGTTGGCAGAGGTCACTTTGCCGTTTGAGAAAGTCAACTCCGCGCCTTCCACGCTCGTGCCGCCGTAGTTGGCGGGATAGGTAAACTTCACCCAGCCGTTGACCGACTCTTCCACCGGTCCGGTGTAAATTTCACCATCGGGCATGTTATGCGTGCCGTATGAGTTAATAAAAGTGCGTCCTTTGATTGAGAGCGTCAAATCCACATTGGGTCCGCGCAGGATGACCTGGCTCTTGCCTTTCATAAAATCGGCTGCGGCTTGTTGTTTTTGCTTCACGCTGTTCCAAAATGCAATGGGATCATCTTCATTGGCATGGACCGCGCCGAAGACAAAGTCTTCGTACTCCATCAAACTCATCCCGGCATCCTGGGCATAGGCTTCGGTGGGGTAGAGGGTGGTACACCATTTGAATTCATCGGTCGCCCCGCGGCGGAATTGCGCGTCTGTGATCGCGCCGGTGGCTTTGGCGCGCCGCTGAATCTTTGCCGGGTCAATATTCGTTGTCCCTTTGGTGTTGGTCGCCGAGTGAATGCGGATGCGCCCCTCGAATTGTTCGTACGCCAGTTTATAGAAGGTCGGCACAAAGTTCAGTTGCGCATCGTTGGCGTAGGTCAGGTAGAGTTCATCCTGGCTGAAGGGCATCGTGCCGGGCAGCGCCATCATCAAATGCGGATGACCGCCCTTCTCCAAAATTTGAATGTATAACTCTTTCAAAAGCGGTTCGGCGGCGGTGGTGCCTTCAAGCAAAATCCGGTCGCCGGGTTTTACCCGGGCGGAATGTTCCACCAAGATCTTTGCATAACGTTCAACGCGAATGTCTGCCAATGGAAATCTCCTGAACAAGGGAATGACAAAATTATATCACCTTCAACATCTGCGGTTGGAGTTTGCGATATACTTTTACCCATGAAACAACTCTTGCAAAACATCAAAAATGGAAAAACCATTGTCGAAGAAGTACCCATTCCCACCCCGCGTGAAGGGCAGGCATTGGTTAAGGTATCCGCGAGTCTCGTTTCTGCTGGCACTGAACGTATGGTGGTGGAGTTCGCAGAGAAAAGTTATCTCGGCAAGGCGCGTTCCCGCCCCGACCTTGTGAAGCAGACGCTCGATAAAGCCAAACGCGAAGGCATCATGCCGACCATCAACGCGGTCTTCAACCGGCTCGACCAGCCGATGGCGTTGGGTTATTCGTCTGCTGGCACAATTATCGCGCTCGGAAAAAATATGCAAGGCTTCAAGGCTGGTCAGCGTGTGGCGTGCGCGGGCGGCGGCTA
>DAOTXI010000181.1:0-1857 GCA_034435475.1 Anaerolineales bacterium | reverse complement strand
TGCGCACCTGCACCATCATCACCACCGAGCCGAATGATTTGATGTCCAGCCTGGATAATCGGATGCCGGTGATCCTTGACCCGAAAGATTACGATGCCTGGCTGGACCCCGCGCCTCAGACTCCGGAGAAGCTGGTTCACCTCATCAAGCCTTTCCCCGCCGATGCCATGTCTGCCCATCCCGTCTCGACGCTGGTAAACAAACCCGGCAACGACCGCCCGGAATGCATCCTGCCTGCATCTTAATCGATGAACTCCACCCGCAATGCCATCCTCAGCCGCTTCCCCGCGCTCGGCTCGCGCGACTACGTCCTATTCCTTTCCGGTCAATTCATTTCGGTTGTCGGCTCATGGATGCAATCCACAGCATTGCCGTATCTCGCCTATCGCATCTCGGGACGCCCATTCGATCTGGGGCTGATCGGCTTCGCAACCACCCTGCCGACTTTGTTGTTTGCCCTGCCCGCCGGTGTGCTCGTGGAGCGAATGGACAAACGCAAGACCGTAATTCTTTTGCAGGCGGTCATGTCGGTTGATGCATTTGGGCTGGCTTTTTTGGCTTTTACGGGGCAGATCCAGATCTGGCAGATTCTTGTGCTTGCATTCATCTACGGGTCTGCCATCGCTGTGGAGGTGACGGCGCGTCAGGCAATGTTGATCGAGCTTGCCGGGAAGGAAGCCTTGCCAAGCGCGATTGCGCTTCAAACCACGGCATTCAACCTCGGGCGGGTCATCGGTCCGTTGTGCGCGGCATGGCTGATCGCCGCATTCGGGAATGAAGGCTCGGTCTTCCTCGCCAATGGTATCAGTTATATCTTTGTGATCATCGGGCTGTTCTTCGCTCAAACCCGTTTCAAAGAGGAAAAAGATTCAAAACCATCGCAGGGCATCGGAAAGGAATTCCGCGAGGGACTGAAATACATCCGCTCGAATGCGATCGTGATGTCCGTCATCTTGATGTCGGCGTTGCTCGGGTTCTTCGGCATCCCCCTGATCCAGCAGATTCCAGCCATCGCCCGCGATATTCTCCAGCCGGTGTTGACCTCTGAGGCGTTGATTGCGGCGCGGACGAGCAACCTCTACACAGCCCAGGGAATCGGCGCGGTGACGGCGGCGCTGATGATGGCATATTTTTCCTCGGCGAACAAAACATCCACATTGTTGTGGGGGCAGGCGCTCTTCGTCCTGCCGATCATTGGGCTCGGGCTTACAAGGAACGCAACCCTGGCATTTGTCCTGTTGATCTTCATTGGCTGGGGGACGGTGACGCAGTTGATCAGCATGAACACGATGATCCAGGTGCGCGTGCCAAACGAATTGCGCGGGCGGGTATTCAGCGTCTACTTTTGGGGCTTGCAGGGAGTCGCGCCGTTTGGCAGCATCCTCATCGGCTGGGTCGCGCAGACATGGAATGTGCCGGGCGCGATTCTGACCGGCGGGATTGCCTGCCTGATGGGAATTCTTCTTGTGCGAAGCATCTTTCTTCGCAGAAAACCTGCAAATTGAGACGGGAATATACTCCCGGGCATTAGCAACGAATGAGGATTTAGTTCGCAAACTTGACCGCGTTTTTTTTGCCATGTTATGATGACGCCCATGCAAAACGAATTCAGGGAAGATTCACCGGAACAATCCGCGCAAAAGGCAAAATCATCGAGCCCGCGAAAATCCATCGTCTCGCGCTGGATGACCAGCCTGCTGGAGATCGGTCTGGGTGAGCCGTTGATAAAACTGGGGACGAACCTGCTGACGATGACCGTGATCGCGGCGGTTGTTTTTATGGCGCGGACGTTTTACCGTCAGGCGCAGACAGAGCCAAATGGGGCAGACCAGCCTCAGGTCCCGGTGGAGGCGGCTG
>DAOTXI010000180.1:0-1780 GCA_034435475.1 Anaerolineales bacterium | reverse complement strand
CGGCTGGAAGAACTGTCCATTCAACTGGCAGGGATTCAACGCAAGCCGATTCCTGTCATCAAAGAAAAAGCCGTCATTGTGATGGCGGGCGATCACGGCGTGACTGCCGAAGGCGTGAGCGCATATCCGCAGGAGGTGACTCCGCAAATGGTGTTGAACTTCCTCAGTGGCGGCGCGGCGATCAATGTGCTGGCGCGTCATGCCGGGGCGCGGGTTGTGGTGGTGGATATGGGCGTGGCAAATGAAATTCCATCGGCGGACGCGAATCTGATTCGGCGGAGAGTCGGCGCGGGGACGGTGAACCTGGCTCAAGGTCCAGCCATGAGGCGCGAACAGGCGGAGGAATCCATTCAAAGCGGAATCGAAATCGCATTGGCGGAAATCTCCAAAGGCGCAGACATCCTCGGCACGGGCGATATGGGCATTGGCAACACCACGCCGTCGGCGGCAATCGCTTGCGCGTTGATGGGAGTTCATCCTGAAAAAATTGCCGGGCGCGGCACAGGCGTGGACGATGACGGACTCAAACGAAAAATTTCCGCCATCGAAAAAGGCTTGCGGGTCAATCAGCCGAATGCGAACGATGGCGTGGATGTGCTGTCGAAAGTGGGCGGCTTTGAGATCGGCGGGCTGGCGGGCGTGATGCTCGGCGCGGCGTCGAAAGGTGTGCCTGTGATGGTGGATGGATTTATCTCGACGGCGGCGGCGATGATCGCGGTGACGCTCGCGCCGCAGTGTAGGGATTATTTGATTTCGGCGCACCGCTCCAAAGAGAACGGTCACGCGCTCATGCTCGAATGGCTCGGCATGAAACCCCTGCTCGATCTTGACCTGCGGCTCGGCGAAGGCACGGGCGCGGCGCTTGGCATCTCGATGGCTGAAGCCGCGTGTAAAATATTGAGCGAAATGGCAACCTTCGGTGAAGCGGGGGTTAGTCAAGGAAGTGAATAGGGAATAGTGAATAGGGAATGGGGCGTTGCTATTTCCCACTCCCTATTCACCATTTACCATTAACTATTAACCATGATCTCTATCCTCGCCGCCTTCCAATTTCTCACCATCTTCCCCACCGTCATCAAGCGCATGTTCACCTCGCAAGAGATGGGACGCGCCGTGGGCTGGTTTCCGCTTGTGGGCGTGGCGCTTGGCTTCGCGCTTTATGGCGTGAACTACGCCGCGAATTTGCTCTTCCCACAAAATGTTTCTGCGGCATTGACCCTCATCACATGGATCGCCTTCACGCGCTTCTTTCACCTCGACGGCTTCATGGATTCGCTCGATGGACTCTTTGGCGGCTGGACTCCCGAACGCAGACTCGAAATCATGAAAGACTCGCGCATGGGCGCGTTTGGGACGATTGGCGGCATTTTGGTTTTATTGACGAAGTTCGCGGCTCTTTCTTCGACCGTCAGCCTGTTCCCGTCCATTATGCTTGCCACTACGCTGGGACGTTGGGCATCCCCGCTGGTGATCTATGCCTTCCCGTATGCGCGTGAAGACGGACTTGGCATCGAAATGAAACGCAACGTAACCGTTCGAGAAATCATCATCGCCACATTGATCGCAGGAGTCACATCCTGGCTGGTTCTCGGCTGGCTGGGGTTTGCCTTCATGCTTGGCGCGGCGCTCATCGCTTTTCTCACTGCCGCCTACACTATGCGCCTGCTCCCCGGTCTCACCGGCGACATCTACGGCACAGTCACAACACTAGTGGAAATGCTTACCCTTGTCGCCTTCACCGCAAACCTCACCTGACACCTGGAACCTGACACTTGAAACT
>DAOTXI010000179.1:0-3407 GCA_034435475.1 Anaerolineales bacterium | reverse complement strand
GAGCCGCCTCGGGGTTGTAAAGATGCGAATGTCGCCGTGAGTGAGATTCAGTTCCTTGAGGAGAGTCGGCACACGGGTGGATAAGGCTGCGTAGGCGGTATCGACGTCGTCTGCTGGGAGTTCTTCAACACCAATCTCAAAGAGGAAAGAAGAAGTAATATTGGGGAAAGCGATATTCGATGATTCGATATTCGATTTTCGAGTATCGAGTATCGGGTTCTTCAACAACGGATATTCCAACTCTTTGCGCTGTTCTTCGTAGGAGGTGGCGACTTGACGGGCGAGTTCGCGCATGCGTCGGAAGAAGGCTTGACGTTCTGCCACGCTGATAGCGCCGCGGGCGTCGAGGATGTTGAAGGTGTGCGAGGACTTGAGGACGTAATCGTGCGCGGGGACGATGAGACCCTGTGAGAGACAGGCATCGGCTTCGGCGGAGAAGAGTTCGTACATCTGACGCGTGCGTTCGATGTCGGCGACTTCATAATAATATTTGGAATGCTCAAGCTCTTCGCGGCGGAAAATTTCGCCATAGGTCACGCCCGCCCCGAACTCTTCATTCCAAATGCCTTTGGCGTTATTGAGCGCGATGAGGATGCGTTCGAGCCCGTAGGTGATCTCGACCGAGACGGGGTTGAGCGCCACGCCGCCCATCTGTTGGAAGTAAGTGAACTGGGTGATCTCCTGCCCGTCGAGCCAGACTTCCCAGCCCAAGCCCCAGGCGGCAATGGCAGGTTGTTCCCAGTTATCTTCGACAAAGCGGATGTCGTGCTGGCGCGGGTCGATGCCGAGGGCTTTGAGCGACTCGAGATACAACTCTTGCGGGTTACCCGGATCAGGCTTGAGAATCACCTGAAACTGAGTGTGCTTTTGCAAGCGGTTGGGATTCTCGCCATAGCGCCCGTCATCAGGGCGCACAGACGGCTCGACATAGGCGACGTTCCACGGTTCGGGTCCAAGCACGCGCAGAAAGGTGGCGGGGTTCATCGTCCCTGCGCCGACCTGGGTATAGTAGGGCTGTGTAATCAGGCATCCATGCGATGCCCAGAAGTCTTGTAGTTTGAGGATGATGGATTGGAAAGAGGAGGACATAGTTATCAGTGACCAGTTATCAGTGTAAAGTGAGGGGATTATAACTGATGGAGAGACGATAAACCGTGAACAGTAGACGATGTTTTAGGTCTACCGTCCACAGCCTGATATGCGCTTCACGCGACGGGGGAGGCTGGTTCTATTTCGAGGGGCATTTGTCCACGCCTTAGCCCCGCCCCGACGTGGAACGTCAGGGCTATTTTTACGAAGTCCGCTCAAAGCGGACTAGGGATTTGATCACACTCCGCGTGGGCATGGCAGAGGAATACTTTGAGAAGACGTTTATCCATAAGGATGAAGGCGGAATGATGAATTTAGAATTGGCGAACTCTGATCTTTACGGTATCCCCTGTCCGCTCGGCGACAAGAATAAAAGGTGGCGTCACTTCGGGGGCATTATCTCGAACAGATTCAATTGTTTTGGTCGTAAATTCAGTTCGGATATGTCCGGGGCGGACATAAATGATGCCAATAAATTGTTCGCCCATGAGGGCAAGTCCGCCAAAGTCGCTGTCGTGGGTCAAAACCACCCTCCCTGCTTCGGTCGCTTGTTGTAATACTTGAGAGTCTGGCAATCCGTATTGTCCCTGTTCAGACACGGACACAACATCCAATCCCGCCTTGCGTAAAAAGTCAATTACTTCGGGATGGACATTCTCATCGGCAAGCAATGGAAAGTCCAAGGCTTTCATGCGGAAACCTTCACATCTAACAGGATTTCATTTTTCACTGATTGTGCAGCATATCGCAAGGCTTCTTCAACTGCTTCGGCGGTCAATTGAGGGTAGGCTTTAAGCATATCGTCCCTGGTCGCTCCGCTGGCAACAAGTTCGAGAATGAATTCAATGCTCAGGCGTGTGCCAACAATATGAGGTTTTCCACTAAGGATTTCATTGTCATAGGCAATATGGGTAAACATAGTTAATCTCCTAAACTATGTTGATATTATAACGCTCTATCCACGTCATCGTTCTTCAGGCGCATGTACAGTGCGCGGACAGCGTCTCGCAGGGAACGCTTTGAGTTAGCTCACGGTTTCGGCTTCGTCAACTGCTTGCGCCGCTGTATTGTTTCAGCCCGGATTTCCAAACCTGGGAGGCGACCAGAAAACTGGCGGCGCTTACGCCCAAAAAGATGAAGACCTGGGTCACGGTCAACTCGCCGCGCAGGGCTTGCAATGGAACGGTGGTCGCCACCGCAATGGGAATGATGAAGGTGACGATGATGCGCAACCAGGCGGGATAGACCGTCGAAGGGTATCGCCCCGCGTCCATGAGGGCTTGCAGGATGGTGACGTTATTGTCGAATTTGACAAACCAAAACGTCAGCGCGATGAGGACGATCCAAAGGCTGTAGATGACGATCATGCCTGAGATGGCGAGTAGGACAAAGGTCAGGATTTGAGGCGCGGTGGTCGTCGCCGCAGACATGTCCACTCCGATCACGATCAGGATCACGGCGAGGATCAAATCCCAAATCCGCCAGACGGTAATGCGCGAAAACGTGACGAGGAACATACTGTTGACTGGTTGCAGGATGGTGTAGTCCATCGAACCGTCGCGGATGGATTGGTTGAACTTTTCGGTGTTGGGCCAGATCAGCGCGATCATCATGGTGTTGACAAGACGGAAGACGCCCAGCAATGCAATCAGTTCGCCCAAGCCCCAACCGCCGAGGGTATCGGTGTTGTTGAAGATGATGTTGAGCGAGAGCAATTCCCAGCCGAGCCACATCAGGTTGAGCAGAATGTTCACAACGGTATCGGCGCGATACGCCAGCGACATCTGCACGTTGACCTTGAAGAATGCGGAAAGTAATTTGAGGGTTTGCATATTAAGCTCCGACCGCCGAAAAGCGTTTGACGCCTTCGCGCCAGACCCAATTGAAGAGCGCCAGCGAAATGACCAGCCACACTCCCGCCAACACATATCCTTGAATGATCTGTTCGGTGGAAAGTTTGCCGAGGATCAACTGCACGGGGTAGTAGATGAACAATTGAAATGGAAGATACTGGGCAATGTCTTGCACGAGTTTGGGCATGAGCGGCAGCGGCACGAACTGACCGGAGAACAGCAGGATGAGCGCAAAATAGAATTCGTGAATGGAGTAGACGCGCGTTGTCCAAAAGGCGAGGGCGGTGATGGCAGAGGAAAGCAAATAGCCAACAAAGAACGCAAGCGCCATGTTTGGAATGGAGATCAAAATATTCACAAGGGTCACGCCGCTGAAATCGGGTTGAAAGATAAAGAACAAAATGACCCAAATTGGAATCAGCCCGATCATGGAAAGCGCCTTGAAGGCGATGTTGTTGATCATGG
>DAOTXI010000178.1:0-4367 GCA_034435475.1 Anaerolineales bacterium | reverse complement strand
GATGATGTCCGCGTCGCGCATCACGCCCGGAATATCCTTCGTCTTCGAGTGGACCACTGTCACCGTGGCATTTTCCTTGATGAGCAACAACGCGGCAGGCATACCGACGATGTTCGAGCGTCCAAGCACCACTGCATTCGCGCCCGCGATCTTGACTCCCGCTTCTTTGAGCAGGTAGATGCATCCATAAGGCGTGCAGGGAACGAAGAGCGGCTCGCGTCCCTTTTGGGCGAGCCGCCCAAGGTTGATCGGGGAGAAGCCGTCCACATCCTTTTCGATGCTGATGAGTTGGAGAACGCGTTCCTCATCCAGATGATCCGGCAAAGGCAATTGCACAAGAATACCGTTCACCTTCGGGTCGGCGTTCAGCTCCTTTATAAGTTTCTCGAGGTCTGCCTGCGAAATATTCGTCGGAACGGGGTGATGGAAGGAGGTCATCCCCAATTCGGCACAAGCCTTCTGTTTCATGCTGACATAGGTCGCCGAGTCGATCCGGTCGCCGACCAATACGGTGGCAAGCCCCGGCTGGGATTTTCCCTCCGCGAGTCGTTTTGCCACTTTTTCTTTTACTTCATCGCGCACCTTCTGGGCGATGGCGGTTCCATCAATCAACTGTGCTGTCATGGTCTGCTCCTTAAAATGAATTCCATGAGCATTATACATACTCCCCCACGGCAATGACTAGTGATATTTGTCAGGGCTGTTGCCAATGTTTAAGGGGGCAATTTATCTGGTCAACTTTTTTACAACGGCAAGTAATGCGCCGCCCTTTCGTACCTCAAAAACAACCGGCGCATCCGGCAGGACGCCTAAATGGCTGAAAAATCGGGTGGAAACCACTGCGTACTCGAAGGTGAGGCTGCTTCCCTGAAGGTCCGTATCTGAGCCGAAACTATAGACATCCAAATCGTCGCGCGCGCCGTTGTACCCGGACCCCCACGCCAAAATGTTAGCATTTGGAGACGCCTCTTCATTAATGTACTCCCCCGCCTCACGGTAGGAGGTAAGCCAGTAGTCCAATTCGAAATCACCCTCCGCGCCGGAGACGCCGCCCACAAAAGCGTTGTAATAAATATATTGATAGGGATGAAGCGCAACGACCCCGTAAATTCCGGGTAGGATGCACAGCGTGGGCAGGGCAATCTTCCATGCGAAGATTTTCAGGCTTGAGGAGAGACGCTCCAACCCGATCCCAGCCAAAACAAACAGAGGCGGAAGAACAAACATGAACTGGCGGAAATTATCGTAGACATTCGAGCGCAGAAAGATTTGCAACCCGAGCGGCACGGCAAACCAGGCGAAGAGGATGGATACATCCCCACGACCAAAACCGGATGCAACGCCCAGCGCCGCAAGGATCAGGGCAGGTATGGTGATTTGAACGCAAATGAGGAAGAGGATGTAATACCATGGCAAATTCGATGCCGCGATATTATCCCCCATGAACCGGACCTCGGCATTATATGGAAAGTCCCGCATGACCTGAATCGCTTCGAGAAAGTTGAGGGAGGGGGAATCCCATAGAAAGGGCCAGGTTGCAAGTGAAACAAGCCCGGCAATTGCGCCGTAAACGATCAGGTTCGGGATGGCATCCTTGCCTTTTTTCATGACCGCATAAACAACAACCAGTATCCCGGCAAACGGGGCAAGCAGACGGATGGAAGTTGCCAGCCCAAGGATGGCGCCTGCAAAAAGGATCAACCCAAGAGGCCGCAGGTCTACTGCAAAGCGCGGTTTCCAATCCCCGCCTGATTTGTGATCAAGGTAAATCTTTCTCCCCACGGTCAGGAAAGCGGCAAGATAAAGCGCAATGCGCTCCAAATGAAATGCGGACGCCTTGTGGACGTAATTTTCCGCCGGCAGACGCGAATTGTTTCCAGCCAGCAGGGAGAAGGTTTTCCCCATGAAAGAATCGCCAGGCGCAAAATATATCGCTGAAATTCCACTGCCGATGATTGAATAAATCAGGTCTTTCCCCAGATAGGTAAAGACATACAAACCGAAAAGAACCGCTATTATTAGCCAGAACGAGGGGAAATTTTTCGAGGCAGGATTCTCCTGATCGTTTCCCTGAGGAATCGCATCCGCCATGTAAAGACCCGCCGTCACGCTTGCGAGAAAAAAAGTCAGGAAGGGGATGTCCTTCGGGTTGATAAAGGCATGTCCAAACAGGAGCGGCTGGGTCTCAAAAAGTAGAACGACAAACAAAGCCGTCCACGGCTGGACAAAACGTTTCGCAAGAAAGTACAGCGACATCAGCGCAATTTGGAAGGAGGCAAAATTGACCAGATGCCAAATGTCCATGTACCCCCAGCCATCAAGGAAAGGCTCGAGGGTCTCGACGATCTTCCAACCCGTCGCTGTATGGAAGGGTCCGTAATAACGCAGGTCAAGAAACAGGATGTGTTTTTCTGGAACAAGAGGCCGCCCTGCGAGTCCCTGCATATAGGCGTCGTAGGAACGCTCACCGTAAATGTAAAAAGAAGGTTCATCCCAGGTCTGGCCGTATTGGTCGCCAATAAACAGCCCGATTACCAGGTTTGCAACAAGAATTGCAAATAGAGCGTGAATGGGTTTCATTTTACAATCGAGGCTACAGTCGCGCTGATTATGCCGTTCTCATCGCCGCCAAGCGTTACCTCATCCACCTCGTTCCAGCGCGGCGACGAGGCAAATGCGCCGACCCGCAGGTAGTTGCCTGTCCAGCCTTCCATGCGCCAGCCGTATTCGCCGTATTCGGTCGTGGATTCCCAAAGGACGGGCATGGTGGAGCCGATGAATTTTGCGCGATAGGATTTTGCAGATTCTTCAAGCGCCTCTTGCAGGATGCGATTCCGTTTCTTTCTTAACTCGGGCTTGACCTGCCCCTTCATCCTTGCCGCCCCTGTGCCGGGACGCGGCGAATACGAGAAGACATGCCCCCCCGAAAAATCCATCTCGCGCACAAAGGCGAGAGTCTCGTTGAATTCCTCCTCCGTTTCGCCGGGGAAGCCTGCAATGAGGTCGGTGGTGATGGCAACATCAGGGGCGACGGCGCGAGCGGCATGGACGAGACTCCGAAACGAGGCGGTTGTGGTCTTACGAGCCATCCGCCTCAGGGTGGAATCGCTTCCGGATTGCAGAGGCAGGTGAAGGTGAGGCATGAGGCGGGGATCGGTCCAGAGGGAGAAAAAGTCTTCATTCAAATCCCAGGGTTCGAGGGAGGATAATCTCAACCGTCCGACATCCGTTTTTTGCAATAAGGTTTCGATCAAGTATCGAAGATGAAAACCAAGTTCCTGCCCCCACGAACCGAGGTGGACACCGGTAAGCACGATCTCTTTCGAACCGCCCGCCAGCGCAGAGTTGACATCATTGATCACATCGTCAAGCGGACGGGAGCGACCCGCGCCGCGCGCAATGGTGGTGACGCAAAAGGTGCAGGCATTATCACAGCCGTCCTGAACTTTTATGAAGGCGCGCGTGCGGCGGTGGATGCCGGGGATGGGAATGCGGCTGATTGGTTCGAGGTCGAAGGTGGAAGGATGAAGGTTTAAAGTTTGGGAAACCAGCGAATCTTTTTGGTCGTTGGCAATGACATGTTTGACGTTTGGAAGCGCGGCGGCTTCCTTTGGCTGCAGGGAAGTCCAACAACCGGTGACGGCGATCTCGTTCACCCCAGCCCGCGCAATGGAGCGAATCTTTCCGCGCGAATCGGAGGCGGCTTGGGTGGTGACGGCGCAGGTGTTGACCACCGCCATATCGGCGGTATCGGCATCCGCGACGATCTCATGCCCCGCCGCGCGGAACTGCCGCGACATGCTTTCGATCTCCGCCTGGTTGAGACGGCATCCGATGGTATCGAGAAAGATTTTCATAGGTGTGGTAATTAGAGATTGGTAATTAGTAACTCATATTAACGATATTCCGTAAGGGCAATATCATCCCCTTGTGGGACCCGTCCATACCTGCCAGGGCTTTTATCCTCAAAGGGAGGGTTGTCCCGGCGGCAGGGCGACCCTTTCTGGCGAAAGAAAGTTCTCATGGATGTGGGCGGGGCGCCCCTACTGCGTAACATCAGTTAGTAAGTTAGGGCTGCAAGACCACAAAATTATCGAAGATGACATCCACACCAGGGGCGCCAAAGGTTCCGGCAATGATACCGACATCGCCAGTTGGCAGGGTCGTATCCTGAATTTGCGCCAGTTGGGTCCCATTCGCAAAAAAGGTCAATGTGCTTCCGGCGCAGTCGGCTCGGAGATGGTTGACGGCAACTCCCTGGTTGATGTTCGCAGATGGAAGCATCTCCGCCTGCCCAAGCAGGGATGCCAGCCCGTCTTTGAACAGCCCCACGCCATAGTAGCCGTCGCTGGTGATGATGAAGAAAT
>DAOTXI010000177.1:0-1650 GCA_034435475.1 Anaerolineales bacterium | reverse complement strand
CCGCAGACGGGCTGGGCGGCAGAAAATCTCCAATACGCTCCAATGCGTCTTTACGAACATCATCCAGAATGATGAGGAACCTATGCGATTGATACGCATGGCGCAATTCATTGATCATCCGCTCGTAGGTGTCTGCGGGCTGGGTTTGAACTCCACACTTTATAAGTAATTCGCCTGCCACAGCCTGGGGCTTTTTCTCTCCAACATCCACCCATAGAATTTCAAAGGAGTCTTTTAAATTTTCAGCCGCTTGCTTCGCCAGTTCGGTCTTGCCAAGCCCGCCCGGAGCGTGAACGCCGACGATCGCGCCCGATTTGCCTTCTTTCAGGTATGCAATTACATCTTCTTCGATCTTCCCGCGATGGACATAAGTCACTGTCTTGTCGGGCGGGATGAATCCGATGGTATCGTGAACTTCCGGTTTTATCTCCGGCGCTTCATGATAATGTTCGACCTTCTCAAAATACTTGCTATTGTCCCTGAGTTCGATCTTTGAAGCAGTCTCGTCTTTGGTCTTCCGCAAATTGATCCATGCGGTGATTCCTGCGCCTGCGCTTAACAACATCCCCAACACAGTGGAAATCCAGGTTCCCAAGCCTTCCGGCTCTGCCGACGTGGCATTGTCCAATGCGAACAAGCTTAAGCCAATAAGCAATGCCGCTCCAGTGATCAGAAAAACGATTGAGATTATCTGTTTCGCCATACGTCACCTCTGCCCTGCTCCAACCGATTTCCCCGATTATAAACCTCATCCCTCACAACTCCCTGCCTGATTCGAATAACCTTCAACCTTCAACTTTTTACTTTCAACTTTCAACTTTTTACCTTCAACCTTCCATCCCCCGCCTCCTTGAAAAAACAGAACAAATATTCTATAATCAAATCATGGACACCCTCCAAACCCTCAAAGAACTTTCCTCCCAAATGCAGTTCGAGACAGATGGCGAGCCAAGGGTTCATCCGGGCGCGCCAGCCTGTTATTCGCCGAAGGAAGATGACAACGCCTTCACCCACGCCGCCCAACTGCCGAACGGGCAGAAGATCGTCCTCTTGAAAACCCTCCTCTCCTCCGCTTGCGAGCGCGATTGCTTCTACTGTCCGTTCCGCGCCGGGCGGGATTTCCGCCGCGCCACCTTCAAGCCCGATGAATTCGCGGGTCTCTTCAGCAAAATGAATCAAAGCGGATTCGCCGAAGGCATCTTCCTCAGCAGTGGCATCGCGGCGGGCGGAGTCCGCACGCAGGATAAACTTCTCGACACAGCCGACCTCCTCCGCAGGAAATATCAATTTAAAGGTTATCTGCATCTCAAGATCATGCCCGGCGCGGAGAAGGATCAAGTCTTCCGCGCCATGCAACTGGCAGACCGTGTCTCGGTCAACCTCGAAGCGCCCAACACCGAACGCCTCGCCAAACTTGCCCCGCATAAAATCTTCATCGAAGAACTCATGCGTCCGCTCAGGTGGGTTGAAGAGATTCGCCGCAATGTGCCAGCCTACAAGTTTTGGAACGGCAAATATCCGTCCACGGTCACTCAATTTGTAGCAGGCGGCTCCGACGAAAGCGATCTCGAACTGCTCAACACTACGCAATGGCTGATGAAGAACGTCCGCCTCAAACGCGCCTATTTCTCCGCCTTCCATCCCATTCTC
>DAOTXI010000176.1:0-17008 GCA_034435475.1 Anaerolineales bacterium | reverse complement strand
CGCAATTTCAAAGTCGTATTGACCGGCGAAGGCGCCGATGAAATTTTGGGCGGTTACGATATTTTCAAGGAGGCGAAGATCCGCCGCTTTTGGGCGCGCCAGCCGAACTCTGCCTTTCGCCCTCTCCTGCTGCGGAGACTTTATCCCTACATCGGCGCCCTTTCCTACGGCGGCGACGCATACCTAAAAAAATTCTTCGGTAAAAACCTTGAAGAAACCGCCGATCCCTTCTATGCGCATCGGCTGCGTTGGCAGAATACAGCCCGGTGTTTGCGTTTCTTCTCCCCCGGCTTTCAGGAAGAGATCAAAGGCTACGACCCACTGGCTGAATTGGCTGAATCCCTGCCGTCCGAATTCAAAACCTGGCATCCCTTCTCTCAGGCGCAATACCTGGAGATCGCCATCTTTCTTTCCGGTTACCTGCTTTCATCGCAGGGAGATCGCATGGGAACGGCTCATTCTGTGGAGGGACGCTTCCCATTCCTTGATCCGCGCGTCGTGGAGTTTTCCGTCCGTCTGCCTGCTGAACATAAAATGTACGGACTGCGGGAAAAAGCCGCGCTGAAACGCGCCATGAAGGGATTATTGCCGGATGAAACTTTATATCGCCACAAGCAACCCTATCGCGCGCCCATCCGCTCCGTGTTTTTTGGCGGCGATGATCTGGATTACGTCAGCGAAAATCTTTCCCCTGAAAAAATCAATCAAACCGGTTATTTTGCGCCGGAGTTGGTCGCAGCGTTGCGGGGCAAATTCCAACGCGGCGGCAATGTGAGTGAAACGGAAGAAATGGCACTCACGGGCATTCTTTCCGTTCAAATCCTGCATTCCATGTGGAGGTCTTAATGTCAACCCTTTCAAACGCAATACAAGTTTCTGTGGAAGAAGAATCCGCGAGAATTTCGAATTGGATCAAGCATCATGTGATCCATGAGTTTAAACGCCGCGGCGGCGTGGTGGGGGTGAGCGGCGGCATCGACTCGTCGCTTGTCCTTGCCTTGGCGGTTCGCGCCCTCGGAAGCCAAAATGTTGTTGCTTTCTCCCTGCCGGAAAAAGACTCGAGCCCTGAAAGCCTGGAACTCGCACAGGAATTAACCCGGCATTTCGACGTCAAACTGATCGTGGACGATATTTCCCCAGCGCTCGAAGGCATGGGTTGTTATACCCAATTGACAGAATCGATCCGCGAGGCATTTCCCGATTACGACCCCGCAAAGGATAAAGTCAAACTGGTGCTGCCCGATAACCTGCTCGATAAACCGGGCTTGAATGTGTTCTCGCTTGCCTTAATACGTCCCGGGGAGCCGGAAAGGAAAAAAATCCTTCCACCTCACGCGTATTTGGGTATTGTTGCTGCCACGAATATGAAACAGCGCACGCGCATGATGCGCCTGTATTTTCAGGCGGAACGGCGTAATTACGCTGTGGTCGGTACTTCGAATCGAAACGAACACGACCAGGGATTCTTTGTTAAATACGGCGACGGCGGTGTGGATATTCAACCCATTCGGCATTTGCTGAAGACGCAGGTCTATCAATTGGCTCGGTACGCCGGTGTGCCCGAAGGTATCATAGAACGCACGCCGACCACGGATACCTACAGCGCGGGCAGCACCCAGGAAGAGTTCTATTTCCGCGTGCCTTTCGACCTTCTCGATAGGATTTGGCTGGGCATGGACCGCGGCATGGATAATGTTGCCATTGCCAATGATATGGGCCTGCAAAAAGAACAGGTGGATCGCGTCACAGCCGACATCTTGCAAAAGAAGCGGACAACCGAATACCTGCGCACGCCTCCCTTGCATCTGGAGTGACGCCCGGTCAAAAGATAAATGCCGCATCGGTTTCGACCTTTGCGGCATTTTTTATCTTTAACTGTCTCACGAAAATATATCGGGAAGATTTTGCTCCGGGAAACTTGGGAAACCATTCTCATCGTATAGGCGGTGGAGCCCAAAAATTTCGAGAATTTCATGGGAACGGGAAATATCCTCTTTTGAAAAATCCTTTTTCCAGCCTTGAATTAGAGACTCGGGGGCGACAGAGAAATCCTTATCATGGTAATTCGTCTTTGATGGGGTGCGGATCTTATGACTGAGCGCCGAAAAATTGAACGGCCTGTTCAACTGGGAAAATATCCTGCCGAGCTCTTCCTCCGGTTTCAGCACAAGATTTTCGTAATAGACAAACAGGCAGTCTTGCGAGTTCAACTGCCTGAACGGGACGTAGTGAAGAATGCCCCATAGGAAAATTGACTTTTCGAAATAATCCGCCGGGTTGATTCGGGCGAGACCATTTGCAACAAGCGGATGGTCTACAAGTAAGTCTGTCTGGCTGACGACTTCTTCAAAGTCTCCGCGTTTGGACTCTGTGCCGCGCCCCCAGCCCAGCTTTTTCCATGAGGCGAAAATCGAAAGCGGGTGGCGGATCAGAAAAAGGGTTGGCATTTTTGGGCGGAGTCCCAGCAGCCACTTCAGCATCAGATTCGTCCGCACGTCCTTGACGATACGCCGCGTGGATAGAAATCTACGGTTCCCCCAATCACTCCAGCGGCTTCGGAAATTTCCGGAAAGAATTTTTTTTGCCTGTTGGATCAGCCTCCTGTCGCGGTTGTCTGGACGCAGATATTGGTTGGTCTTGAATACCTGCGCCGTCCTGACTTTGGCGGGTAAAAACGGCTCGAGAATATCGCGGTGCGAGTTATCGTGGTTGATGATTTCCGCAAGCCAGGTGGTGCCGCTGCGCGCCATGCCCGAAATGAAAATTGTCGAATCCGGGGCAAAATCCAGGTCAATGAAAGCGTGACGCGCCAGTTTTCTCCAGTTAGAGTCCATGCAATTACCCGTTTTCCAATTCCTGTCACACAGATTGGGATGAAGATGATTTCCAGAGATTGTAATAATGATTTAAAAGCGGCGCGAACTCCCCGGTCGCTTTCTGGTTGCCGGTTTTATTGGCGTGATCATCCACTGTGGGATACGCCAAATGATTCGACGGCGAACCGATCTGGTGTTGAACACGCCCCTCCCACAGCCTGTGATGATTGCCCTGTGCTTGTCCCAGGTCGCTTGTGTCTGGCTTGCCAGCATTGCTGGTCAGCACGTTGTAAAAATCGAATACCGCCACGTTCTTCAATGGATACCCCGCCAGCCATTCATTCACAAGCCAGGAATTGAACGCGCGCGCATTTTCCGCCATGGGGGAAACCCTCAGCGGAGGGGCCGTAATTGCGACGAATAATTTGTTCGGATATTTTTGAAATACTTTGAGCAGCTCAATGTACATGCCCCTGGCATTTGCAACCGTATAAGCTGCCTCGTTTTTATTCCTGCCCAATATCTGTTTGATTGCGGATTTTGCCCGATATGTCAAGTGTCGCCGGGCATGGCCGGCGGGCGGTGGAACGGTGGGGGCTTTTTGCCCGCGAATGGGATTTTTCTCCATGCTGGGAACAGGGTCTTTTGAGTCGCCGCGCAAAGTCGAATTCGGGTAACAGGATTTGAAGAGGATGATTTCGTTATCGCCCGCGGGTGAAGTTTGTATTCGGGAATAAGAGCCGCATTGCCCGCCTTCCTTGAAGAGGGCGTTCATGTATTCAGAACTGGATTGCGGGGAGCAGAACCATTCCCACCAATGACCGATATCGGTTCTGTCGCCGATACGGTTCGGACCCCAGCCGTAGTTGGTATCGCTTACGAAATAGTTGTTCTCCATCAGGGCCTTCCCCAGCCCGCCGTTCCCGTCTGCCAGCCAGTTTGCCCCGCTGGAGTGGTGGATGAAGATCAGTCGAACGGGTTGACGTGGCGCCGATTCAAGCGTCTCGGTCATATTATGCTTCCTTTCTCAATTCGGATTTAATGATTTTACCGTGCTGGTTGGTGGGCAGGCTTTGGGCAAAGACGATTTCCTTTGGCACCATGTAGCGCGCCAGTTGCCGCATACAGTGCTGGATAATTTCCTCTTCAGTCAGGGTGGATTTTGCCTTCCGCACGGCAAATACGCGAATCGCCTCGCCGCGAATGGGGTCGGGTACGCCGATGGCGGCGGCCGAGACGATATCTTTTATTTCGAGAACGCAGGCTTCCACTTCCTGGCTGCTGACCCGGTTCCCATAGGATTTGATGAAATCACTTTTGCGGTCAACAATGAAAATATAACCGTCCTCGTCCACTGTTGCCATGTCGCCGGTGCGGAGGGAACCGTTCGCAAATTTTTCGGCGTTTGCTTCCGGCTCGTTGACATAGCCGGGCGAAATATTCCCACCCCATGCCACAATTTCGCCTACTTCGCCGGGTTTTACCTCCGACCCGGACTCATTCAGAACTTTCAACTCGACGCCGGGAATGCCGCGCCCGATCGAGCCGAGTTTTGATTTTAGCAATTCGTGGGGCAGGTATGAAAGGCGGGCAGTGGCTTCCGTCTGTCCATACATGACGAACACCCTGGCATGCGGATGGCTTTGAACTAATTCCTCGATCAGGGCGGGCATTAGTTTGCCCCCGGCCTGTTGAATTTTTCGCAAAGCGGGCAGTTGACGTTGGGGGAAGGTGGAATTGCGCAGGTACATCTGGTAGGTGGTCGGAACTCCTGCAAAGCCCGTACAGGCGGTTTCTTCCATAAGGTCGAGTACTTTTTCCGGGAAGCCCACCGAGTCTGCAAGCACGAGCGAACCGCCGACTCTCAAGTGGGTATGAAGCAGGGAGGTGCCGTAACAGTAGTAGAAGGGTAGGAGGGCGAGAATGCGGTCTGCGCGGGTCAACTCAAGATATTGGATGATGGAATCAGTGTTGGATTGGATGTTCGCATGGGTTACGCGGGTGATGCGCGGTTTTGCCGTAGTGCCTGAGGTCAGCATCCATGCTGCATCATGGTTTTCATCCACATCCGTGGACGAAACAATCGAACCGCCCGAATCAGACGATTCCAGGCATTCCTCACCGATGATTTTGACTTCCTTTGGAAAGACGGGCGAATATTTTGTGAGGAGTTTTTTTTCCACACATACGGCGCGGCAGCCGGTTTGTTCGATCTGCCCCGCCAACTCGACGGGCGGAAGTTTAGTGGCAAACGGCACGGCAATTGCGCCCGCTTTCATGACAGAGAGATAACCCGCCGCCCAAAAAAGGGAATTGCTTCCCAGCAGACCAACGCGCTCGCCTTTTTTTATTCCGGCGCCGGTCAATACCTCTGTCAGCGTATTGACCGCCTGCGCAAGGTCCTGGTAACTGTATTTTGACTTGGGCGTGACAAAAACCGTATCGCCGTCTGCGGCGTGCTGGAGGAGATAATCTGCTGTATTCATAAAATCACCTTGTTATCGGCTTATATTATCGGTGAAGATATTGCTGTCTACCGAAATGGGCTGCATGACCCAATCCAAATCAAAGCCGACAAACGTATTTCCCGCGATCTGGTTGTTTTTGGAATGACAATCATGTGGATAATAATAACCGTATTCCGAATGGGCGGGGTTCTCCGGCGGTGAGATTGCGTCCGGTTCGTTGCAGGGCCAGCCGCTTCGGTCGTTGTATGAGGCGATGACCACTCCGGCGCGGGCGCCGGAAGCGGCTGCCTCAAAGTAATTATTCCGGATGATATTTCCATCCCCGCCTTGAATTGAGACCGCCACCGGCACATCGAGGAAGCGGTTATTCTCGACCAGATTGACATCTGCGAGATCCCATTCGAACATCAGTCCGAGGCAATTGGCGTTACTTCCCATCCGGCTGAAAATATTTCCGCGCACGATGTTATTGTTTCCCAGCAGGTTCAATAACTGACAGCCGTAGGGCGTGTCCAACTGCCCGCTCACTTTGTATATCTCGTTGTTTTCGATTACGTTGAAGCTGCCATTGAACTGCATTCCGGATTCGCGATAATAGTTATATACCCGGTTGTCGTGAATATGCCAATGATCGGGGCTATTTTCCTCCATGGTGCGCCAGTTGTTTTTTTTGGTGGAAATCCCATACGCGACTTCAACGAAATCCACCCCGGCAACCTCCCAGTGGTCGCAATTGGTGGCAAAAATGGCCGGCGATTGCTCGCCTTCAAGTCCCTGCATCACAATCCCTTTCCCGCTTTCGACCCCGTTAGAGAGAACTTGTGGTGAGACATCGCTGCCGATGATACGAATAAAATCTGCCTTTGTGGTTTGCCACTCTGGAGGTGCAATGGGGTTTACCGAACACCTGAAAATATATCGATCATCGAATTCAGCAGTTCCCATTTTGAAGATGACCTGTTCGCCAGGGTAGTTTGTGATGGTTATGGGTTGGGTTTCCGTGCCAGAAGATTTGAAACTCCAGCCGGTATGAACGCCGTCATATTGTCCACCCCGTACAACGAGCGTATCGCCGGGTAACAGCGATTCCATGGCTTTCTCCATGGTAAACCAGGGAGATTCCTGCGTGCCAGGATTTGAATCCTGTCCTGTCGTGCTTACAAAACGGGCGTTGTTGAAAGAAACCGGTGTCGGTGTTATGGGTGTTGATGTGATCGTGATCGTTGGCGTTGAAGGTGCGAAGCACCCGATTACCAGCAGACCAAATATATAGTAAACGAGCGCCTTGCAGTTTGTATCAGACATGACTAAATCTGCAGTCTCTCCTCATCCGGGGTATTTTAATCCATTTTCAATGTGGAATAATTATGCCGATTGGTTATTGCCCCAATTTTGCAATGAGCTTTTTATGCCTGCGGATCGGTTAGGCGCGGGAACGATCTCTTTTCAACAGTCAAGCGCAATTACCGAGAAGACCAAGAACAGGGATGCATTATAACACCGCTGCCATTGCTGCCCCGTCATCCGATTCCCCGATTTCCCCCACAACAGGCACATCCACTTTTACGGCGCAACCAAGCGGCTCTGCTCTGCTCGCTCATCGCGGTCAATTTCCACGCCGTAAATGCCTGTCGGCGCATCCTGACCGTTTGCCAGCCCAGCCAGGATGATCGTGATATATAAAGAATTGCTCATCACTGGTAATGCCGAAATCCATGATGTCGAGGTCGGGCAGGTAGGTCATATCGTTCGATGTGAACGGGCGCTCAAAACGGTTCTTGAGGAATTCGTCTCCAAAACGGACATTTTTATCATCGAAGTTGGTGGAGTTCTCATTGTCATGGGCGTAGGCGCGTTCCAGAGTGCCGCCTTGCAGAATGACGGTGTGCGTGATTGGTTCAGGGACCGCCTCTTCAGTTGCCGCTTCCGTGCTTGCAGCGGCGGTTTCCAGCGGCGGTTCGGCTGTTTCGGCGGGCGACGCTCCGCCGCCGCAGGCTTGCGTCAACAGCATGAACAACGCCAGGAACGGGATGATCTTTTTTATTTTTTTTCTCCTTTTCTTCATCAATGTGTAAAGTTTGATTTTCGATCAGCAGCGCGTTTTCCATGTGGTGGATGAACGCCTGCCAGTCTCTAAAGTAAACGACTTCGCCGCTTTGCGTGTCCTGCAGGCGGGCGCGCCACCCGGCGGATTGCGCGTCTTTGCCAATGGACCAGACGCGTAGAGTATAGAGCCGGGCTTTGGCAAGGGTTTCCTGGGTGTCGGGAAGCATGTCAGGACATCGAATCTGCCGATTTGGGGCTGGAGAGATGTTCATATCTTTCGGCGCATCAGAATCATCACAATGCCGATGAACCCGTTGGAGAGCAGGAACATCATGCCCCAGCCGAGCAGGGTCTTGCCCCAATACGCATCGGGATTGTCCTTGTCTACATACGTCCAGTAGTAGTTCTTATGGAAGAAATCAATCTCGCCTTCCGATTTGCCGACAGCGGTATTGCGCCCCGCCTCCCACTCGCCGTAGGCTTCGAGGTAAGTCTCTAGGTCTTTTTCATACGCCTTGAGCACGGATTCGTAATCCTTCAAGTCGTCTGTGAATTGAGAACGGATCGCCTCGGCTTCGTCATTGAACTTGACCAGCGCTTCAAAGTATTCGCGGATGATCTTGGAACTCGTCACTTCAGGCGGCGCGGGGAATTCGGGGAAGACAGGTTCAGCGGGCGGGTCGCCGGGTTTGGCAGGCTCCACGGGCTCTGCCTGATCAATGGCGGGGTCGTAATAACGCCCCAAGCCCGGGAATTGGCAGACTTCCTGTTTTTGCACATTGATGCCCATGCAGATACAGCCGCGCTCATCCTTTTCTTCCAGCGTCAGGGCGTCGCGTGTCTCCGGGTCAATTTGCCAGCACGAATCTGCCGCCACGTCCGAACCGGCGCCGCTGACTCCGATCAGGGTCTGGTATGCCCAGCGGGTGGGCGACCACATGCTGATCCACTGCGGAACGGGGAGCATTGCGCCGGCCAGCACCAATTGCGGCACAATCAACATCACGACCAGCAGCGGCGTCGCATTCGGATTCTTGGAAATGGACGAAGCCAGCAAGCCGACCGTCATGCCTGCAAAACAAGCCAGTGAGATGGTGATATAGAACAAGAGCAGTTCGAGAAATCCGCCCGGCATGATGTACGCGGTGTAATGGACGAAGGTGAACGCCAGCCCCTGATAGAGCGATAAAAGAACTGCCAGCCACATCTTCGAGGTGACATAGGGAAAAACGTTCAAGCCCACCAGCCGCTCGCGTTTGTAAATATCAATTTCCTTCACAATTTCGCGGTTCAGAGAGAAAGCGCCGATCAACCCCGCATACATCAACGAGAGGAAGAACGACGTGATGGCGTTATACATGTCGCCGTCGAAGTAGTCGAAGACGTTTCGTCCCAGCACAAACGCGCTCGAATAATCCATCGAAGCGACGACCAGCGGGGCGACCAGCATCAGAATCAGGCTGGCGCGGTCGCGGCGCAGGATTTTTATATTGCGACTCGATAGCACCTGCAATTGCTGCCAGATCGAAACGCCCTTGCGCGCCACCCGGGCGATTTTCTTGCCGGTTTCCTTCCCAGTCTTGACCTCCTGAATGGACGAAGGCACATGTCCGCTCTTTTGCAGGGGGGCGAGGATGATTCGTTGGAAATCGGCATGGCTGATGTAACGCGCTCCCCATTGCTGCGGCGTGCCCATGGATGGGTCGTCCAACATGCCATACAACTCATCGAATTCCAGTTCACCCTGCCGACGGTGTTCCTCGGTGCGGTACGGTTCGAAATACGCCAGCGCTTGCTTTGGCGAGCCGTAATAAGCCAGATACCCGCCGCGGGTGAGGAAGACAACCTTGTCTGCCAACGCGATATTTTTCGTCGCATGGGTGATCAGGACGATGGTGCGTCCCTGGTCGGCGAGTTTGCGCATCAATTGCATCAGTGAGGCTTCGTTGGCGGGGTCGAGACCCGAAGTCGGCTCGTCGAGGAAGAAAAGGTGTGGGCGGGTGAGCAGCTCCACCCCAATCGAGACCCGCTTCTGCTGTCCGCCGCTGAGCATGTGGATGGGAGTATCCTTTTGTGGCACAAGGTCCAGGTCTGTCAGCACCTCCATCACGCGTTGATTTCGTTCTTCCGCGCTGGTCTTTTCAGGCAGGCGCAGGCGGGCGGAATAATCGAGCGCCTCGTGCGGCGTCAACTCCATGTGAATGATGTCGCGCTGGGGGACGTACCCGATATCGTTGCGGACCGCGTCGAAATTCTGGTAAATGTCCATGCCGTTGACGTAGACCTGTCCGCTCGTGGCGGGACGATACCCTGAGAGGGCATCCACCAGGCTGGATTTGCCGCTCCCGCTCTGCCCGACCACCACCACGAACTCGCGCGGCTCGATCACCAGCGAAAGATTTTGCAGGACATTCTGTTTGGTGTTCACCCATTTGTTCAAGCCCACCGCTTCGATGCGCATATCCTGTTGCGCGGTGACTGGGCGATCCGATTTTGTTTCAACTTTATTGATTGTGTTCATATCAGCCTCTCTAAATTTTTTTCTTCATCTGGTTTTGGACGGTTTGGGAAATATCCAACAGGATCGGATGACGGGAATCGCCAAAATAATCCCGGCTGGGCGCAAGGCGCAGCAGTTGAATATCATTCTTCTCAAATAGCCCTGTGATGGCTTCGCTTTGAATACCGCAAATTCTTAAGATGCCCGCCCGGCAGGCTTCCAGCCAGATTGCTCCCAAAAGACCCAGAAAGATACGGTGCTCGCTTGCGCGATACCGCGGGGCGACGATTAATCGGCTGCAATCAATGACCGAACCGCGAGGTTCGATATCCAAATTGAAGGCATCTTCTGTTGGCAGGCGGCGGGCGGGGGAAGGCAGAACCAACCGGGCTGTGCATGCCAGAGTTTCACCGTCCCAGCCTGCAAGGTGGATGGCTTGGTCGTCATACGCATCCCGTTCCATGCCGTCGGGAAATGTGGATGCGTCTGCCCAGCCCATTTGCACCACGGTTTCATAGCGCAGCCGAAAGATTTCGTTTTGTTCCTCGGCTAAGTGCGCCACCCGGAAAACCAAAGGGGCGGCGCTCTCCACCATCTTTGAGGCGATAAACTGCGCCTGTTGAATGAGAGCAGGCGTATCCTCCAATACAGCCGCGCACATGGTTAACTCCCATCCGTTGCGCGGAAAAGGCTGAGACCGAGCCAGACGTACCAAAGCGTGATGACAACCATCCCGCCCCCGGCGACAGCCAGAAATAAAATGTTGGCATGGCTGAGAAATCCAACCGGGACGATCCCATGCAGAATGGCGGCAGCAATTCCCAAATAAGCGAGGTTGCGCGGAATGCCTGTATCACTCCTCAACGCGGCGACGCTGATGAATAAAATCCAAAGCCCCACCACGCCGAAGCCCCACAACCCGAACGGATCAAGCGTGGTCCGCCAGACTGCCGCCAACGCCGCCTGCGTGGAAGGGTCTCCGTTAACATACGCCTTCGCAATGACAGGCAGTCTCGAGTTGATAATGAATGCCCCGACCGCCGAAACCGCATACCCAACAAATGCCAGGTTGCCCAGCCAGCGCAGCCAGCCGTCGTTTTCGGTTTTTTGCAACCTGCCAAGCGCGGGGATAATCCCAATCCCAAAAACGCCCACCAACCCCAGCGCCAGGTTTTCAAGCGTAAGCAGGGTTGGCGCAGCCGCAAACGAAGGCAAAATCTCCGTTCCGGGCGTCCCCAATTTCTGGTCGGCGGGCAATAGAAAATATAAAACCCCTGCCAGGGCAGAAAATACCCCGGTCAGGATCGAGAAAATTCCCGCAAATGAATAGAGTGTGGACGTCTTCATAAACTGACTCTCCTTTGTTGGTTTTCCCCATCATAGTCAGCGGGCGTTTCAAAAGCGTTTCGTTTGCAAAAAAAGTAGGTCACGCTTCAAGCGTGACCTACGAAAATTCAGGGAATTTTTTCACAAACGACCGGTGCAGTTCCTCGTTTTGGATTTTCCCCACTGCGGCTTGGAACAACTCTCTGGCTTTTGCCAGCGCCTCCGCCGCCTCTGCCTCCCGCCCCAACGCCTCAAGCAGACGTTGGAACTGCCACAACCACCGCAGGACTCCCCCCTCCTCGAACGTCTCCTCGCGGAATTTTGCCATCACCTCGTCCGCCAGTTCTGCCGCGCGGAGAGTTTCACCCGCCTGAACATGAGCATGTCCCAGCATGGTCTTGCTGTAAAGAATGCCGAGGTTATCGTTGTTTTCCAGATTGATGGCGAGCGCCTTTTCGAAAAGAGGAGCGGCTTCGTGCCAGCGGTTTTGCATGGCATACAGCGTTCCCAGGTCCTGGCTGTGCATGGCCGCGAAGATTTCAGTTTGATGTTCCTCCGCGATTTTCAGCCCTTCATGAAACAGAGATTCGGCTTCTTCAAATTTCCCCTCTGCCATTGCTACCAGACCGAGGCTGCCCGTGTGCAAGCCGTAGCCATCCTGCTCGCCAATGGCGGCATATTCCTCCCGCGCATGGTGAAGCAAAGTCCGCGCCCGCTCAAATTGACCCAGTTCATACGCTGCCAACCCCTGCGCCGACTCGGTGATCGCCGCCCCGCGCCGATAGTTGACCGCGCGATTTTTTTCCAGCGCTTCTTCACCGAGGGTCAAGGCTTCTTCATAGGCTCCATAAGCATGAAGAAAGGAGATCAAATTGCAGAGTGAGCGGGCTTCGCCCAATTTATCGCCCAACATGCGGCGCAGTTTTGCCGAGTCTTCAATGTAAGTCTTTGCCAGCGTCATCGACTCGCCGATGGCAGGCATGAGGAAACCCAGGTCCAGCAGGGCATTGGCTTCGAGCGCGTGGTTTTTGGTTTGGCGGGCAAGATGCAGGGCTTGCTCGTAGCGTTCGCGGCATTCCCGCGTTTTGCCTGCCCGTAGTTCCACATCTGCCATGAGCGAAAGGAGTTGAATTTCGTGCGTCTTGTCTGCGAGCGGCTTCACCGCTTCTACGGCCATGTCGAACCATGTCCGCGCATCGTCCAATTGACCTTTGGAAAGGGCGATGTTCGCGGCGGCGGTCAATGCCTGCGAGCGCAAAAGCGGGTTGTTGATTCTTGCCGTCAGTTGCAGCGCCTCTTCGGCGGCTTGCGCGGCTTGTTCCTGCCCGCCGGTGATGTCGCAGACATTTGCCAGTTCGATCAGCATTTCGGCGCGGGCTTGAGTTGCATTCGCATTCAGCAAGCCGATGGCGTGGGTCAACCCTGTTTGGGCGGCGGGGTAGGCTGCCTGCGCCAACTCATGTCTGGCGGCGCGGAAATATGCATCGGCGGCTTCGCGCATTTCCCCGCTTTTTTCGAGATGCAGCGCCTGACCCCACAGGTCTTCGGGTTCAAATTCGGTCAGCGCGTTTGCAACTTTTTTATGAAGCGATTGCCTGCGCGCCGGACTCAGCGATGTATAAATATATTCGCGCAGTTTATCGTGGCTGAAGTCATAGCGTCCGCGCTCACCTTCGCGCAGAATGTGTCTTTGCCAGAGTTCATCCAAAGACGCGAGTAAATCCGCTTCGTCAAATTCGGCAACATGCGCCAATAGATTGGCGGAGAAATCGCGCCCGATCACGGCGGCGGCTTCGGCGGCGCTGCGCGAGAGAACCGTCAGCGAAGATAAACGCTCCTTGAGGGCAACCAGCAGCCGGTCAGGGAATGAGGCGGGCGAAGCCTCATCCCAACCCAAACCGGAACGGGTCAACTCCACGATGAAGAGCGGCAATCCTTCGGTTTGTTTTTGAATCGTTGCGGCGGTTTCGTGTGAAAGTTTTTCCTGTGAAAGTTGCTCGGCAAGCAGGCGGGTTTCGCCTTCGCCGAAGCGTTGCAGGCGAATTTCGACATATTGCGCGGTCTGCCGCAGGGCATCGGTTAGTTCGCGCGCGGGGCTTTCGGGGGCGAGGTCTTCGTCTCGCGCAGCGGCAAGCAGCATAAAACGCGCCTGCGGGTCGAAGCGAAAAAGAAAGCGCAGCCATTCGAGCGATTTACGATCTGCCCATTGAATGTCGTCGAGGACGAGTAACAACGGCTGCGAGCCAAGCGCAGCCCGCGCCAAGCCTTCATGAAAACGCTGTTGCTGCCAGACTTCGCTCAACGCGCCGGGCGGAGAAATTTTTTCTTCGAGCAATTCGGGCAGCAGGCGCGAGACTTCGGTCTTCCACACATCGGGCAGGTGTGCGGTTGAAAGCGAACGTAGCCACAGCGTAACCGCGCCATAGGCAAGCTCGCCCTCAGCGGGATAGGCTCGCGCAACGGCAGTGAAAAATCCCTGCCGCTGCACCCATGTGACCAATTCTTCTGAAAGACGGGTTTTTCCAATGCCCGACTCGCCGCGCAGCAGAATCATCTGCGCTTGATTCTTTTTGATGAAGTTCCACGCCTCTTTTAACTGACCCCATTCCTGTTTGCGCCCAACGAGTTTTACCTCAGCTGTAGCCTTTTCCTTTTCGATCCCCGTTGACGGCGATTCTGCCGAGCGCACCAACTGCTCGTACAGGGTTTGAATCTCTGTCGAGGGTTCCATGTCCAGCTCGCGGCGCATGACGGTGACACAGGCATGGTATGCCTGCAAGGCTCCGGCGCGGTCATTGTTGAGCGCGTGCAAGCGCATTACCAGATGATACGCAGACTCGTTCAGCGGCTCGCTGCGAATCAAACGGTTCGTGATTTCGATGGATTCTTCGTACTGCCGCGAGTCTTCGAGCAGTTTTGCCAGTTGACTGAGCGCGGCGAGGTAGGCTTGATGCAATTCTTCGCGGCGCGTGAGAATCCAATCTTCGTAATAGCCGGGTAATAATTCACCGCGATACAGATTGACGGCTTGTTGCAAGAATTCAATTCTCACCTTGTCGTTTTGCGCGGCTTTTGCCTTTGCCAGGACCTCTTCAAACTCGGCTGCATCCAGCCTGATTTCCGCGCCGGGTTTCCAGCGAATGGATTGTCCTTCCATTTCCAGCGAAGAGTCAATTTCGGGCGAGGCTTTTTTGAAGTGATGGAACAGGTTGCGTAAATTGGTGCGCGCCTGCTCCTCGGTGGTATCTGCCCAGAAGGTGTAGGCAAGTTGTTTGCGTGTTATTGGTTTTGAGGAATGGAGAAGTAAATAGGAGGCCAGAAGGACCAATCGCTCTGCTTGAAGTGCCCTTACCTCCCGGTCGTTATATGTAATTTGAAATCCACCTAATAAACGCGCGTCCAATCTCAACATCGAAACTGCCCTGCCCGTAAAATGGTCTTACGATGTCAATTATAGTAGGGTTTTACTGATTGGTCGCTATGTTTTCAACAATCGCGCGGAATTGCCAAGAATCCCCAGATCCGGTATGGATTGTAACGCCGCCGCCAGCATGGGCGGCAGGAAACCGAATGCCGCCAGTGCCAAGCCGATGATGTTATACGCCGCGGTGAAACCGAGATTGCCTTTCACAACGCGCATGGTTCTCTGCGCAGCAGCAATAACTTGCGGGATTAGAGTCCAATCTTCGCGCAGGAGGGTGATGTGTGCGGCTTCGATGGCGATGTCGGTTCCGGCTTTCATGGCGATGCCGACGTCCGCTTGTGCGAGCGCGGGCGCGTCGTTGATGCCGTCGCCAGCCATGACGACGATATGTCCCCGTGCTTGATATTCCTTCACGATACGGATTTTATCTTCAGGCATCAAGCCTGCGCGATAGGAGATGTTCAACGCGCCAGCCACAGAGGATGCTGTCTGTTCGTTATCGCCTGTGAGCAGCTCGATCTTTTTTATACCAAGCCGTTTTGCTTCTCGCAACGCGTCTGGAACTTCGTTGCGTAAGGTATCCGAGACGGCGATAAAGCCTGCCAGAGAATCATCTATCGAAACATACAAAACCGTTTTGCCTTGTGCTTCAAATTCTTTGGCTTGATCGGGAATGGCATGTGCCGATTTGCCAACGAAAACTTTTTTATCGTCCACTATCGCTTGTACGCCTTTGCCCGTGTGTGAGTCAAAGTTCGTGATCTCGCTGAGCGCAAGTCCGCGTTCGTGCGCGGAGCGGCGCAAAGCGTCGGCAAGGGGATGTTCGGAGTAACGGTTCGCAGATGCGGCACGGGAAAGAAGCGTATGTTCATCCATGCCGTTCAACGCGATGATGTCCGTCACCACCGGTTTGCCCATCGTCAACGTCCCGGTCTTATCAATCAACAACACATCGGCGCGCGCGAGCGTTTCGATATATTTTCCGCCTTTGATGAGCACGCCATGTTTCGCGTTCATGCCGATGGTGGCGAGCATGGCGATGGGCGTGGCGAGCGCGATGGTACAGGAACATGCCACGAGCAGAACCGCCGCGGTGGCAAGCGCATTGCGGCTGAATAAAAATGTGAGCGCGGCAATGCCCGCCACAACCGGCAGATAATACGCGCTGAATTTATCCGCGAAGCCCTGCACGTCGGCGCGGTGGGCTTCGGCTTCTTCGACCATTTTGATGACGCGCCCAAACATGGATTGCGCCCCCACAGCTTGAGTTTTCACTTTGAGCGTGCCCTGCTTAAGGATGGTCGCGCCTCGCACCTGTGACCCGATGCCTGCTTCCACCGGCATAGGCTCTCCCGTCACGGACGATTGATCCACTGCCGCATGACCGGCGATGACCTCGCCATCCACGGGAATCTTTTCGCCGGGGCGCACGATGACGATGTCGTCGAGTTGTACTTCTGTGATGGGGATTTCTTTTTCTTCGCCGTTTTTTTCGATGCGGGCAGTTTGAGGAGCCAGGGCGGTTAAATCTTTTACGGCACGGCGCGCGCCTTCTGCGGTAAGACGTTCGGTATAACTTCCCATGTGCATGAAGAAGACGACCACCATGGCGGTTGTCCACTCGCCGACGACGAGCGCGGCAATGACGCCGATGCTCATCAGCGTGTGCGCGATGATCTGTTTATTGAGCGCAGCGCGAATGACGTTGTAAAAAATGGGCGAGCCGCCGAGCAGGACAAGCGCGACGCCCATGGGGAAGGGGACGAGTTTCGTCAGCCCTTCGAGCAGCCCCAGCCATTCGCCGAGGACAACGATGATGATGACCGCGCCAAAGGCGATACCAAAGGCGGTGAACATGCGGCGCGAAAAATCTGCGAGCGCGGCATTGGGCGTTTTGGTTTCTTCTTCCTTTGAAGCGACGGAATAGCCCGCGTTTTTTACAGCGGCGCGGATGCTGTCCATCTTTGCGACGGATGGGTTCAGTTGCACGATGGCTTTTTCAGAAGAGAGAAAGACATCGACCTTTTTGACACCGTCCACGCCGGAGATGGCGTGCTGCACGTGCTGGGTGCATTCGGTACAGTCCATGCCTGCGATGGGGATCTCGATGGTTTGAATTTGTTCCATTTGAATATCTATCCGTGTTCGTGCTGATGTTCGCGAATCTCACAATAAAGTAAACCGTTGCCGCAGCATTCACATTCCATTTGCAGGGTGGCGTGTTGGATGTTGTAGTTGTGGGCAAGCAATTCGTTGATGTTGTGTTGAATGCTCACGCCTTCACCGATAGGGATGTTATCAATGACCACATGGGCGGAGAGCATGCGCAGGTTTTCGCTGATGCTCCAGACGTGCAGGTCGTGGACGCCAAGCACGCCGTCCACTTTTTGCAGGTCGTCTACCATAGAGTCCATGTTGATGTTTTCGG
>DAOTXI010000175.1:0-5175 GCA_034435475.1 Anaerolineales bacterium | reverse complement strand
GTGCATACTGATGACCAGGATATTCAGGTTGTGATGCTCCTCCAACAGTTTGGGGATGGTATGCAATATCGGGTACGGATTGCGATTCTGCGCCGAAGTCGTCGCGCCGACATCCAGGATCAACACGTCCACTTCGCTTTTTTGCAGCACCGGCTCCAACAGGTCGGCGAAGCCCATTGTGGCTGTGATCTCGATCTCGGGGTCTTGCCCCAATTTGGCAAGATAGCCCTCCACCGTCATCGGGTGATCGTCAAGAATGGCAACTCGAATTTTGGTTTCCATAAGATACTCCCTCTTGTCCAGTTTTCATCAGGGTAACAGAAAATAGGACTTGTTTCAACACATACATTACAAATGCCTAGACCCTCGTCCATTGACGGTACAAATGGAGTAAATACAATTATGAAGAATTTAATATGGGGTTTTCACCCAACAAAGAGAAACACGGGGGGAACAGGGTGCGTCCCAGCCTTTGGGCGGTCCGAACCGCCAGGGGTCTGGCGGGGAAAGGCTGGGCGCGCTACGGGGATTCAATAGGCAAAATACCTCCAACTCATCTGATGTAGTTACTCACGCCCCCGGCACATACTTCGGTTCCCACTCCGCGATGGCGGCGCGAATGGCGGATTTGATGTTCGCGTCGGGGATGTCGTCGATGGTGTCGAATTTCTTTTCAAAGCCTCTTGGAATAAATCCGGATATCCCAAATATGTAAAGTGTCACTTTACAGAAACACCCCTTTTTTGTAAAATGAAGGCGTGAATTTCTACCCCCGCCAAGTATTTCCCACTCTTAAAGAAGCCCTAGCGGACCGGCGCGCCGTGGTGATCACGGGGATGCGCCGCGTTGGGAAGACCACGTCCCTGCGCTGGTTATTGGAGCAGGTCGCCTCCCCGAATAAAATCTATCTCGATTTGGAACGCCTCGATCAGCGCGCCGTCTTCCAGGAGAGCAACTACGACCTCGCCCTGGATTTTCTGCGCAATCGCGGTCTGGATACCGGCAAACCGATGACGGTCGCATTGGACGAGATTCAATATGCGCCCACCTGCCAAGCGTGGTCAAGTATCTCTCCGACCATTATCCGATCAAATTCCTGCTGACCGGCTCCAGCTCGTTTTATTTGAAGAACTTTTTCACCGAATCGCTCGCGGGACGCAAAACCGTGTTCGAGATGTTCCCGCTTTCCTTTGGGGAGTTTTTGGATTTTCGTAACGTTCCCCATACACGCCGCGACTCGTTCGATACGATGCGCTTCGATCCTTATGAGTTCGAACGCCTGAAATCGTATTATGAAGATTACCTGATGTACGGCGGCTTGCCGGATGTCGTCCTTGAAACCCGCATCCCCGCCCGCAGGGATATTCTCAACGACGTTTTCTCCTCCTACATCAACATAGACGTCCGCGCCATGGCGGATTTTCAGAAGGTGGGCGAGCTCCAGCAATTATTGCGCGCGCTGGCGCTGCGGATCGGCAACAAGGTGGATCACACGAAACTTGCCGCCGTTGTGGGCGTTTCGCGCCCTACGCTGATTCAATATCTTGAATTCCTGGAGAAAACCTATATCATCGCGCGCGTCCCTGCCTTTGCCGGCGGCGATAAAGCCGTGGCGCTCGGCAGAAAGTTATATTTCTGCGACAACGGAATAGCGGGCATCCTTGCCCAGGTCAGCGAAGGCGCATTGTTTGAAAACGCGATCCATCATCAGTTGTCCCGTTACGGCGGGCTGGCGTACCTGTCAAAAGGCAATGAATATGAGATTGATTTTGTCCTGCAAAACGCGAACGGTGATCCCTTCGCCTTTGAGGTTAAATATCACCCCACCATGCAGGATGGGCAGAAACTTCGCAGGCTTGCGGAAAAGCATAAGTTCGCACAGAACTGGCTGGTTGGCAAATATCCCACGCCGGGCTTCGATGATTTCCTGTGGGGCGGCTTGATCTATTGAACAGAAACCCTGGTGATTTTTCCGCCCTTCTTGCACCGCCTCCCACAACCGCCGATATTTTCCCCCTCACGCCCCCGGCACGTACTTCTGCTCCCACTCCGCGATGGCGGCGCGGATGGCGGATTTGATGTTTGCGTCGGGGATGTCGTCTATGGTGTCGAATTTCTTGTCGCCGATGAGGACTTCCAGTCCGCCGGAGGGGGCGTCTTGCAGGTGGATGTCGAACTGGGCGAGCGGGGTCCCGGCGATGCGTTGTTGCAGGACGGTGTCAATCTGTTTGACCATGCTCAGCAGTTTGAATTCGGTGGCGGGGTCGGTCTTGGGTTTGGGCTGACCCATCGGGAACGCGACAGAAACAGGCTTGACTGTGGGCGCAGGTTCGGGTGGAGTGACAACTTGCGGCGCGGATGAGGCGGGCGCGGGCTGTGGGGAAGGCGTCTGGATGGGAGTCGCCCCGGCTTCGATCCACGGTCGAAACTGGTTGACGAGTTCCAGCAGCCTGCGTTTCCGTTCGGGGGTCAGCGGCGCGGAGAGAAGTTTGCCATCCATTTCGATTTTCGTGCGGAAGTCTGTCCCTTCCATGACCTTCAGCAGCGTCCTGTCTTCGCCCGGGCGCGGAATGTTCACGCCGAGCGATTTTGCCTCTTTCAGCAGTTGTTCGGCTTCTTCTAGTTTTTTTCGCGCCTCCGCCCGCGCGTTTTCCACTTTCAAGTCCGCCGACTCGGCTTTCTTGCGCGCATCAATCGCCATGTTGAAATAACCGAGCAAGCCTCCCACCAGGAACAGGAGCAAGCCCACGATCCAGAGCAGAAGGGTGGGGACGGTGACGGTGGCAAAATTAAGCGACATGTCATTTCCTTTCGAGCGGCTGGCAGGACGGGCAGACGTGCGTGCCGCGCTGACCGACGGTGAGTTTCACGATCTCCGTTCCGCAGGTGAGGCAGGGCCTGCCTTCGCGGTCGTACACGCGGAAATAATTTTGGAATTCGCCTCCGCGATAGACCCAGTCTATGGATGCGCCGTTGCGGCGGATGCCTTCCTTCAACACCGAGCGGATCGCCTCATGCAAAGCCTTTGCCTGTTTCAGCGTTACAGCATTCGACGCCCCGAGGGGGTGCAGCTTCGCCAAATGCAATGACTCATCCGCATAGATGTTTCCGACGCCAGCGAGAAAGGTTTGGTCGAGCAGGAGCGGTTTGAGTTGGCGGTTCCGCTTGCGCAGGTTCTCGTACAGCCACTGCGGCGTGAACGCTTTGCCGAGCGGTTCCGGCCCGAGTTTCCCGAGGATGGTTTCGGGTTGGTCCGTGAGCCAGACGCGACCAAACTTGCGCGTATCGTTGAAAGCCAGGTGACTTTCCTCTCCGCGTTTGCCTTTCAGGGCGAGGATCAGCCGGGCATGCTTCTCTGCCTGCATTTTACCTTTTCTGACGGAAATATCCCCGCTCATGCGCAAATGTATCAGGAGATTGTAATCTTCGAGTTCTAGGATGAGGTACTTTGCCCGGCGCGAGACGCCCGTAATGCGCTGACCTTTGACCTGCTCGCGGAATTTCATCGCCGAAGGAGTCGCCACCGTCCGCGCCCAACGCAGGTCGGCAGAGACGATGGTCCGCCCGGTAACGAGCGGCTCGATGGATCGCGCAATGGTTTCGACCTCAGGAAGTTCAGGCATGGGGCTTGGTTGCAGGTTTCAGGTTGGAAAGTTGAAAGGTTTAACCTGCAACCTCCAACTTTCAACTGAATTTACTCATTAAACATCTCTCCCACCGAACGCCCTTCATGCGCGCGGCGGATGACCTCGCCCAACAGCGAAGCGATGGAGAGCACGGTCAATTTGCCTTCGAGCATTTTTAATTTTTCCTCCGAGAGCGGAGAGCTATCGGTGGTGATGATGTGCTGGATGGGCAGGGAGGCGAGTCGTTCCGCGCCGTTTGCCGAAAGGATCGGATGCACAAACGCCAGGAAAACATCCCGCGCGCCGTTTTGCTTCACCACATCCACCGCCTGGGCGATGGAGCCGCCTGTATCCACTTCGTCGTCCACGATGATCACGTCGCGGTCCTTCACGTCGCCGATCAGGGTCAGGGCTTCGGCTTTGGCGTCGTTGCCCTGCCTGCGCTTTTCGATGAAGGCGATGGGCATGTCCATATCTGCCGCGTAGTTGCGTCCCTTCTTGGCAAAGCCGAGGTCCACCGAAACCACCACCGGGTCTTTCATATCGGCGCGGAGATTTTTATTGATGTAGGAGATCAGCAGGTGAGAGGCGGTCAGCACATCGCCGGGAATCGAGAAAAAGCCCTGCACCTGTCCCGCGTGCGGGTCGAGGGTCATGTAACGGTCCGCGCCCGCGATCTCGAGCATATCCGCCACGAGCCGGGCGGTGATGGGCACGCGCGGCTGCTCCTTTTTATCCGAACGCCCGTAACACAGATACGGCACGACCGCCGTAATCCGCGCCGCTGAATCCAGCCGCAGGGTTTGGATCATGATGAGCAGTTCCATCAGGTTGCGGTGTACCGGCGCCGATGTGGTCTGGATGACGTACACATCCTGTCCGCGCACACTGCCGTTTAACTTAATGAAAAGATTCTCGTTGGGGAACTCGATCACCTCGCGCCCGCTCAAGGGCAGACCGAGATAGTCCGCGATCTTTTGCGCCAATTCAGGCGAGCCTGTGCCGCCAAATAATTTAATTCCGCCATATACCTTCAAATCGTGGTGAACATGATGCATCGAACTTACTTCTCCTTCTTGCGGGAGTCCCACTCCGAACGCAGCACGCTCATTAAGAGGACATCCTCGTATTTTCCGTGTTTATAAACCGCCTGTCTCTGCCTGCCTTCGAGCACGAAGCCGGCTTTTTCATACGACCGCACCGCGCGCACATTGTCTTCATAGACGCGCAAAAAGATGCGGTTCAGGTTCAGGGTCTCGAAGCCGTGCTGCAATAACAATGTCATTGCCTCTGCGCCGTAGCCCTTGTTCCATTCGGTTTTATCACCGATCATGATCACCAAATCGCAGCTGCGATCCACCATTGAGATGCCGAATGTGCCGCAATTGCCGATCAACTTCCAGCCCTTCCCCTTTTTAAAATCAATGGCGAAAGGCTTCTCATGCGGGTCGCGTTTGCCGACATTCTCGAACCAGCTCTCTTCATCCTTCATTGAATACGGCAGGTACATCTCCAGCCCGCGCGTCACTTCGGGGTCGTTGACCCACTC
>DAOTXI010000174.1:0-4471 GCA_034435475.1 Anaerolineales bacterium | reverse complement strand
GATTAATTAACTCATCTTACGCAGATTATGCTTTTAGTCAGGCTTCAAGCCCAATTTGACCGCTGACCGCGGACGACCGACTCAAGAGCAAGAACAGTGGTCTGCCGTCTGCGGTTAAAACGCAAGGAAAGCGCAGATGCGCGTAAGGTGAGTAATTAAGTGGGGTTGCAGTTCACGGACGAACGGATTTGCACGGAAAACAAAAGAAGAACCCGTATTTCTCCGCGTAATCCGTTTCATCCGTGTCCAAAAGTTTTTTACCTCATCAAACCCCAAAGAGCCACAAAACGAGTATTACAGCCGTTTCAAGTCTGTAAAGGCTTGGTGGGCGTGCATTCGGTCGTGGTCTGCCATAAAACCCGCCACTTCACGAAAATCGGTCGGACCAAAAATGGCGTGCCGGGCTTTTTGTCCCCAGTCCAGGTCGCTCATTTTCTTTAGTAGCTCAAGGGTCGTCCGGCGCGCGTCATTAAATTCGCCCAATGCTGATAGTCCGTTTTCGTGGGCATAATCCCGCTGGCTTGCCCAAACCCCCGTGTCGGGGCGGGGAATGAAAGGAACGCCGGTTCCGTCGAACAAGCCGAGTTGCTAGTGGTGAATCTCGCGCTCTGTATCGCGCAAATGACAGATCAATTCCGTCAATGTCCATTCGCCGGGAGCGGTTTTTGCAGACCATTGCTCTGGAGACAAGCCACAAGTCAGCCCGTTCAAAACTGCGGGGGTCGAGGAAAGGATTGCCATGATCGAATCTTTTGAAGAAAAGGATGGGAGGAGGGATGTCTCGTCGGCGGCCTCAAGGTATCGGCGGAGGTTGGGCATGGATCCGCGCAACCCCGCTTCGGGGCCGGGACTTGAAGCGGGGTCTTCATCCAGAAAAAAGGTCGGCAACCCGAGCCGCTTCGCCGGGAGAATATCGCGCCCCATGTCGTTTCCGACCATGATGACGGGACCTTCCTGCCAGCCGACCCTGCCGAGGACTTCGGCGTAATAGGCGGGGAAGGATTTGGAAAAATGGAAATCTTCGAATACAGAGATGAGGTCGAACTCGGCGGGGTCGAAGCCCGCCCAGCGCACGCGATGATGCGTGGCTTTGCGCGGCAGGAGCGGGTCGGTGGCTATGACAATGCGATGCCCGCGCGCTTTTGCCCATTCGATGAAGGATTGGGCATCAGGGTTTTTTGAGGTGATCGTCTGGAGGGTTGGAAAAACTTCATCGTAGAAGGCTTCGATCTCGGTGTCATGCGCCCCCATTTCCAAGCCAAGCATTGGGTAGAAGACATCGTTGAAGACATTCTTCAGGGTGCGGGTGAAATCTTCGTTTTGATTCATCGCGTTCGTACCCGCCACCAGGGCGCGCGCCACCAGACCCGGATCCAGTTGCGGAAAAAGTTTTGTGGAAAGGGCTTGAAAATAAGCGGGGACAAAAGCCGCCTGGTTGGTTTTCAGCAGGCTGTCGTCCAGGTCTAGCAGGAGGGTCAGCGTCATCGTTGTAGACTCCCCCGGAGTCTGTGGTTATTCTTTTATCTCGAATTTGAAGGGCAGGGCATGGCATTCACCGCACCCCACCTGTGGTTCGGCGACATCCTGCCGGGATTTTTCACAATACGCACGGACCTGAACCCGCCGCTGGAAAAGCGCGATCAGCGGGCGGGATACAGTCGCAGTCAATTTCATGTTCTGGCAGGAATTTGCGCGGGCGATGGCGGGAACCGGGCAGGTCACACATAGGTCGCGCGACCAGGTTTGATTCTGCGCCTTGAGCAACCGGCATTCTTCCACATTCCTTCCGCGGAAGTAATCGCCGTAAAAATGCGGGCATTCGTGCCCGGCGGGGGTTTTCATTTTCCGGGGTTAGACGCGGGTGATGTACTCGCCGGTGCGGGTGTCCACACGGATGGTGTCGCCGACGTTGACGAAGTTCGGGCATTGCACGGTCAGACCGGTTTCGGTGGTGACTTTCTTGGTCACGCCGGTGGCGGTGTCGCCGCGGATCGCCATTTCGGCTTCGACCACCTTCAAATCCACCGAGGTGGGCATTTCAACGTCAATGGCTTCGCCGTTATAGAAGGTCAGTTTGACTTCCATGCCTTCCTGAAGGAACTGGGCGCTTTCGCCGAGGGATTCCTTTTTGATGGCTGGCTGTTCAAAGGTGACCTTGTCCATGAAGTAATACATGTCGCCATCGTTATACAGGTAGGAGACATTGGCAAAATCAAGGCTGACATCCTGAACGGATAACCCTGAATTGAACGTGCGCTCGATATTGGCCCCGGTGATCAGGTTGCGCGCCTTGATTCTAATGTTGGCGTTGCCGCGCCCGGTCTTGTTGTGGCTGTAATCCAGAACTTTATAGAGCCCGCCGTCCAGTTCGAAGGTGACGCCTTTGCGGAGTTCGTTTACGTCAATCATACAATCATCTTTCCTTTTTGTTTATTTTGCCCATCCTGGCATTTAGTCCAGTAAAGCGGGCGGATTATACCAATGAGTGCTGAATCGTGGCTAGACCGGGGGTTGAGTGCATAGGCAAGGGTGTCGGTGAAGTTTCCCCAGACCTTTATTCCAATTAATCTTGAAACGCCAACAAGTAGTGGCTACTAAGGTCAGTACCATACCGCTAAAAACGGTTAAAGCCGCTACTCCGCCATCAGGAAATTTTAGTTACTCACCTTACGCAGTTTCCTCGCAAGGCGACATTTATGTCCCCCTGAAAGCGCGAGATAAATCTCGCGCTACTGCGCAGGGCGAGTTGATAACTGACCCTGCGCAGGTTTGCCAGTGTTTTGCAGGGGCAATCCGCCAAAATCTCATAAAGCCTCTGAACGTAACAAATGGTCGCTTTTTGTGCGGACGGTTGCGTTGCCCGCACAAGGCGACCCTTTCTAGCGCAACAAAATTCTCTCGGGGGTTTTTTGGCTTTATGTTTAAACCCATAAAAGTTGCAGACTGTCTTATTTCGCAACCAAAGAAGCGGGCGGGGAGCCGCGCCACATTTCAATGCGTCGAAACGATTCGACATATCCCATTTTATAAAACGCGGGCAGGTGCGGGTCGTTGACCTGGATATTCTCGATGTGCGTATCGAGGCGTGGGTATTGGTGATGCAAATGCGAGAGAAACGCGTACGCCATTTCGGCGGGGTTGCCCTCTTCGGTCTTATAGATAAAATGAGTCAGGGTAAATTTCTCGCGCTGATAGGCAATCCAACCCCGGCTGCCGTCGGAAAGGGTGAGATACAACCCGAAAATATCCGCGCCATGCCTCAGCGATTCGGATTGGTTCGTCCAGGGTTGCGTGCCGCGGTCATAACCGACAAGATCGAGCGCTTCATACCGTTCGAGACGGCGCGCGTCCGCAATGACAGGGTCATGCAGTTGAAAAGACGGCGGGCGGCGCAGGATCAACAACTCACCCACTTCGTAAAACCCAAGTTTCAAAAATAACTGATGCGCCGGAGTATTGTTCTTGATGACCTCCAGCATGTTGAATTCGATCCCCTTTCGGGCGGATTGCTCCAACAAGCCGCGCATCAATGCCCCGCCGACGCCTGTCCGGCGCGTGGACGGTATCACTCCCAGACGGGTGATCCACGTGCGGTCGGCGCGGACGCCGAGCATGGCGACCCCGCGCATGGTCTCACCCTCCACGGCAACCAACGAATGTTCCATGCTGACATCGTACATCTCGACATACTCGCGCAGGCGCGCCGCATTCATCGGCATGGGGATCATATAATCCACGCGGGTCTGGTTGTAGATGGCGGTCAATTCCTCAATGGAAAATTGACTGGCGGGAATTAACTGGATGTTTGTGTTCGACTCAAGTTGCAAGGACATAAAATTCATCAACCAAGAAACGACTCGATCTGCTCCAGAAATTCCTTCACTTTCACAATTGGTTTGGCAACGAACCCATTGCAGCCATAACTTTCCGCCATCTGTTTCGCGGTTTCGAGGGGCCAGGCGGTGAAGGCAATAATCGGCAGGGACTGGAAGGATGGATCAGCCCGCAGCCAGCTCGCCAGCGTCAAACCGTCGTGGTCTGGCAACCCCAGGTCGAGCAGAATCAGGTCCGGACGGTGTTGGAACGCGAGTTGAAATCCGCTTTCGGCAGTCTCAGCGCGAACGACCTCATATCCGCGTGAACTCAAAATCTTGCGGGCAAGTTCAAAATTATCCAATACATCTTCGACGACAAGAATCCTGGTCATGAGTTTTTCCTTTTTGAATATTACCATCCCTGAAAGAGAACTTCGTTACAATAAAATGACCCCCGTTCAACACAGGGGTTCATCATGGTCATGGTTTTGGAACGCCGACAAATATCGTCCCGTCACGGACCTGCACCGGATAGGCGGGAATGTCCACCACAGCAGGCATCTGTACCGCCTGCCCCGTGCGAACATCAAACTCCGCTCCATGACGAGGGCAAACGACATTAAAGCCTTCAAGCATTCCATCTCCAAGCGGACCAT
>DAOTXI010000173.1:0-2837 GCA_034435475.1 Anaerolineales bacterium | reverse complement strand
ATTTTGTGGAGACCGCCAAAGCCCTCACCCTCGACCTCGACAAAGACGGCTTGGTGGATCAATATGGGCTTGGTACCGAAATTTCACTCTACCGGCTCGCCCCATTCGTCTGGCAGAACGGAGGCGTGATCGTGGATGATACGGCGAGTCCCAACCGCCTCACGCTCACCCGTCCGCCCTCGCTCGAGGCGCTGCAATGGTTCGTGGATTTACGTCAGGTTCACGGCGTCCTCCCGGATCGCGTCGAAGAGCAGGCGATGGACAGCGAAAGCCGCTTCGTCGCCGGGATGACCGCCATGTTCCTGAACAGCCGCGTTGGCACGCCATCCTACCGCGAAATTGAAGCCTTCAGCTGGGATGTCGCGCCGCTGCCGACAGGCAAAACCGCCGCCGGGGTTTTACACTCGGACGCGTACTGCATGTCCAGCGCCGCCAAAGACAAGCAAGCCGCATGGACCTTCATCGAATTTGCAAATTCCTTCGAGGGTCAGTCCATCATTGCCCGCTCCGGGCGCACCGTGCCATCCCTGATCTCTGTCGCCGAATCCGAAGCCTTCCTCGACCCAACCCAACCCCCGGCAAACAGCCGCATCTGGGTGGATACGGCATCCGTCCTGCAAACCGTGCCGGTCATCAGCACCTGGCAGGAAATCGAATCCGCAGCCAACGAGGAATTGGAGCGGGCAGTTTACGGAGAAATTTCAGCGGAAGAAGCCGCCAACCTTGCATTCACCCGCACCGAGGAATATTTCAAACTGGGCGTGAAGGCGAAATAACCTCCCCTCTACGCAAGCATAACTGGATGGGAAAGCAGCACAACACAGCCACTTTCCCGTCCGCTTCATGCAGGCGGCTTTAGCAGATTTTGCAACCCAACCAATAACGCGCCTTCCTGTTCGGGCAGCACCGTGCGCGGATCAATCAGAACCTTGTCATTCTCAGTCCGCGCAATGATGGGCGGATGGTTCTTCCGCAGGGCGCGCAAGAATTTCTCGGCAGATTTCACCTGCAATTCAAGCAGGAAGGTCGGGATGGATTCATCCGGGAGCGAGCCGCCGCCTACAGTGGATTCGCCTCTGACAACTGTCCCGTACCCCAATTCATCCCGCCACGCTTCAGCCCGACCTTTGACCTGTTCCAGCGTCAGCGACATCATCCTCAGGATGGTGATTTCCCGCTCCGCCTCGTCTTTGAGATAGTGTGCAAGTGTGGCAGACAACCCCGCCAGGCAGGACTTATCCGCGCGGACGGCTCTCGCCAGTGGATGTTTCTTTATCTTGTCGAGCAAATCCTTTTTACCGATGATGATGCCAGCCGGCGGACCGCCCAGCAATTTTTCGCCTGAGAAGAGGATCAAATCCGCGCCTGCCTGCATGGACTCTTGAACGGTCGGTTCGTGAGAAAAACCATATTTGGCGGTGTCGTACAACGCGCCGGAGCCGAGATCGTCTATGACAGGAACATCCATTTTATGAGCGGCTTCGACGATCTTTTTTAATTCCGGTTCTTCAGTGAAGCCGACGATCCTGAAATTAGAGCGGTGCGCGCGCATGACCAGCGCAGTTGGTTCCTCTTCGAGCGCAGATTGATAATCGGATACGCGGACTTTGTTGGTTGTGCCAATCTCAACGAGTTTTGCGCCGGATTGCTTCATCACATCCGGCACGCGGAAGCCGCCACCGATCTCCACCAGTTGCGAGCGGGCGATGACCACGCGTTTTTTATTCGCCAATGCGGATAAAGTGAGCAGAACGGCAGATGCGCAATTATTGACTACAAGCGCAGATTCGGCGCCGGTGAGTTTTTGCAGAAGAGATTCGGCGTGAATCAGCCGCGAGCCGCGCTTGCCGGTTTCGAGATCGAATTCGAGGTTGGAGTAGCCGCGCGAAACAACATCCATGGCGTGGATGGTGGCTGCGCTTAATGGGGCGCGACCGAGGTTGGTATGCAGAATCACGCCGGTGGCGTTGATGACCGGGCGGAGAGTCTGCGCCGTCCAGGCGGTGAGGGTGGATTCGGCTTGGTTGAGGATCAGGTCAATGGATGGCAAGCCAGCCTTGGGATTAAGTTTGAAGCGCGCGCGAGCGTCATCCAGAGTCTGGCGGAGGGAATCCAAAGTAAGAGGGCGTCCGAATTGCGCGATCAGCCGCGCCGTGGTTTCGGTTTGAAGAAGTTGTTCGACGGAGGGAAGGTTACGAAGGGTTGTCATCGTGGAAAACGGGCGGGCGGCGCGTTGCTTTCTCGCGGATGCGGATGAAGTATTCGGCGGCGATGAGTCCGCCTGCGAGACCGAGAATAACGTACAGTGTGACAAGGCGACCCAGTTGCAGCCAGGCGAGGGTCGCGCCGTAGACGCCGACCCACATTGCCTGGCGGATAATGACGTTGGCGTCTGCGGGCGGTTCGGCTGGGAAGCGACGATGCAGGTAGTAAACGATGGGGAGGGCGGTTCCGGTCAGCGCCATGAGGAACAGGACGAAGAACCCCCAACGAGACCAGACGAATGGAAGCGTTTGGGTAATGACGAAATACAATCCGCCCCACCCGATGCATACAAGCGCGAACGCTGAGAACCCGAATGGTTTGAAATGAAGCTGCTCATCCATCGGGAGGAATTATACCCGTATCAGATTCGGAAAACTCCAACGTCTGGAGACGTTGGAGTCCGTTGTGGTGTCAAAGCAGCGGGTTCCAGATCAGGGATAGAATGATGGCAAGGACAAGGAAGAGGGCGGCGAAGAGGACGAAGAAGACACCGACCTCGGTCGTTTCTGTGACGGTGAAGAGTTGGGTCGGCAGGCTGTTGAAGACATCCTGCAATTGCTCGGAGCTTTCAG
>DAOTXI010000172.1:0-1528 GCA_034435475.1 Anaerolineales bacterium | reverse complement strand
CACATGGACGAAGTGCTGGAGATCGCTTTGGGGAAGAACAAGGTCGTCGAGCCGCCCAAACCGCGTAAAAGACAGGATGAGCAGATCGAAGAGTAAGTTGGAAATTTTATTACCCTTGGAATTTGGCGCCATGGATAATAAAATTAATGGGGTGGCGTCTGCTTTTGCTCGTGCCACAGTGGTTTTATCGAGAGAGGAGCCTTCATGAAAAAACGTATCGCTTTTTCTATGATGGTGGCGATCATCCTCATCCTTGCCTGCAACCTGCCGGGAGATTTCATCCCAGAGCCGTCAATTGTCGCGGAGGCAAACGAGCCGCCGCAAGCCGATCTGCCTGCGGATACCACTCCCCCCATCGATTCGCCGGTTGTCCCTGAACACCATATCGGTGTGCGCGTTAATGGGAATGGAGTGGGCGAATTCTATAACCGAATCACAGGGGATAAATTCATACCGCGCGGTATGAATTACATCCGACTTGCCAATCAAACAAAAATGGACGGTTCTTCCACGTTTGGACATGCCCTGTTCGACCCGGGGCAGTATAACTCTTTGAAAGTTTCAAGCGATCTATCGAAGATGCACGCTGATGGGTACAACGTGGCGCGTGTCTTCCTCAGCCCCGATACTATGGGAACCCCCACGGGCGGATTCTCCGCTGACTATATGAAAAACGTTGTGGAATTCCTAAAGTATGCCGAAACCAATGAGATGTATGTGATCTTCACATTGGATTGGATTCCCGGCGGCAAATATGGGACCATCTTGAATGAAGACTGTTGTTCCACATTCGCCTTGATGAACGCAAATTTCCTGCCAAAAGCCGGGCTTGAGGCGAACAAGGTCTTCTTTCAGGATTTTGCCAGGGAGCTGATCCAAATGGGCGCGCCAACGGAATATATCTTCTCCTACCAACTGAGAAACGAAATGTTCTACGATGGCGATCAACCGCCGCTTTCATTCACGACTGGCGAGGTCAAAACAGCAAACGGAAAAACGTACGATATGTCCAGTGAGGCGGAAAAGAAGGCCATGATCGAAGAGAATAATGTTCATTGGCTGGATACCATCCGCGCCGCCATCCTCGAAGTTGACCCGACGGCATTGGTAAGCGCGGGGTTCTTTGTTCCGCAGGAACCCAACCCGGCGCGGATCGGCGACCCCCGTTTTGTCGTTAGCGCTCCGGCAATCTGGCAGTCTCAATTGGATTTTGTAGACCTGCATGCCTATCCCGGTTTTGAGTTGAACCTGAAACAGCATGTCGAGAATTTTGGCGTCGCTGATATGCAGCAAAAGCCGATCGTCATGGGCGAGTTTGGGGGCGAGGTTGCGCGTTTTTCATCCATCTTCGCGGCGGCCCGGGCATTTGTCGACTGGCAGGTGGAGTCTTGTAAATACGGATTTGACGGCTGGATATTTTGGACGTGGGACCTGAACGAACAACCCGATTTTTTCACCGCCCTGATGAACGACGGAGCGATCAACGGCGCGCTGGCTCCCGCTTTACGACCCGACCCCTGCGTGCCAT
>DAOTXI010000171.1:0-7688 GCA_034435475.1 Anaerolineales bacterium | reverse complement strand
GAAAAGATCGGCGAAGGCAAAAAGTCTCTGGCGTACGCGTTGACGTATCACGCCGAAGACAAAACCCTCACCGACGCCGATGCTGCCGTCATCCGCAACAAGATCGTCAAACGGCTGGAAAAAGAAGTGGGCGCGAATCTGAGAAGTTGAAATTTGAGCCAAGTCAGTTTCAAGATTAGAAAAAGTTAAATCCCAAAAACTGACGCTTGACATTTATAAAAGCCGGGTGTATCATTACCAATGATGACTGCTAGGGTGCCCCCCTCACCCTAGCAGTCATCATTTAATTTCCAAAACAATTCAATGGGGATGCTATTTATAACAAAACGCTTGAAGGCTGTTTCAACACCCCTTACTCCCCATTTGTATATTCATATACCCGCACGTTGTTTTCCACGTCTTCAAAGACCAGCGTGTAGGTTTCCGGCGAAGATTCAATCTCAGCAGCAATGCGCCGCGCTTCGTTGCCCAATTCCGCGCTGCGCGGCGACTGGAGAAGCGGGGCAATAAGGATGAAATCAATGCCTTGATTTTCAAGGTATTTCTCGAGTTCCTGGTCGTTCTTTGGAAAGTTTATCGTCTTGCGTTTAACATGCACATACGCGGGAACAGGCTCGTTTACCATGATAATCGCAGCTGCCGGGGCATTCTCTGCAACCCAGCTCGCACCAATGGATAAATCTGTCATCTGCCCGCGGATGGGGTCGCGCCAGTCTTGCAGGTTTCGGGCAAGCAGCGCAAGCGCAACCATGGCGGCGATCCCAATTGAAATGCGAGAGTCTTGTTTTGTCAGCCAGTTCAACCCATTTACAAAATAGAAATAAAGAAGCGGCAAAATGGGAATCAAAAAACGCGCCTTCACGCTACCCACTTGCGGATTCCAAAAGGCAAGAATGCCCGCCACATAAATAACGAAATAAATATGCATCCATTCGAGTTTGATTTTAGTCAACCCAACTGCAATCAACAAAAGAATGCCGATGTTTAAGAGGAGAAAGAACCAGCCAAACGCCGTCTCGAACCGCGTTCCAAAAATGGGGATCAACGAACCAGCGAGGACTCCATCAACATAACCGGATGCGTTCGCCCAAACCTGCCCCGTCTTCTCGATGATTGAACCGCTCAAGACCTGCGCCTCATACCCCGACGAGATGACTGTCCCGCCATTGCGAAGGTTGATCCAACTCTGGAGGGTGAATCCAACTACAAGAAGAACAGCAGTCACCCCCAGTTCTTTGAATCGCCGGGAGATTACCAAGATAATGAGTAATGAGGCGGCAAGGGAAATTCCGATGGTGCGAATTTGCTGTGAGTAAAAAGCAAGAATCCCCGCAAGAATAAGCCAGCCAATATGTTTGCCCTTTACATTATCGAATACAGCAAGGGCAAGCAACGAGAAAAAAAGATACGCGGACTCGGACATCACCGTGACGGAGGTCCCGACCAATAACGGGTTGAGGGCCGCTACAACCGTGAGAATTTCAAGATGAGGAGACGCAAGTCTCTTGGAGAAAAGCCTGTGAACAAGAAAAATGGAAGCCAGCCACATCGCCAAAGAGACGACCTTCAGCATGTCATAGTTTTTCGGAAAGGCAAACGTAAACGGCGCAAGAATCAACGGCCAGCCTGGCGGAAAATTCCGCTCGACCTGTGGACGCGGGAAGTTAATAAGCTCGTAGCCCTGTCCGCTGGCAATGCTTTCGGCAAGGATGATGTATTTGGCATCGTCATACGAAGCGCCGATCTGAAGCGAGTCGAAGCGCAGCAAAGCAAGGCTTGCGCTCAAGATGAGAGATGCGACAAGAACGAGGCAGGATGGTTTCATAGTCCCCGCAGAGTATAATCCGATTATTAGAGGTGACTCATGATGAACAACAAACAACTTTCCAACACCTTCACACTCATCGCCAATCTATTGGAGATCAAGGGCGAGATCATTTATAAGACTCTTGCCTACCGGAAGGCGGCGGAAAGTCTTGATACGCTTGGGCGTGAAGCCGACGAATTTTGGAAGGAAGGGAAACTCGCTGACATCCCCGGTGTGGGCAAAGCCATTGCCGAAAAAATTGACGAATTGCTAACCACAGGCAATCTTGAATTTCTCGAAAAGCTAAAAAAAGAAGTGCCAGAAAGTCTGGCAGGCTGGCTGCAAGTCCCTTCACTGGGACCGAAAAAGGTGGCTCTGATCTGGAAAACGCTGAACATCACCACGCTTGCCGAACTTGAAACGGCGGCAAAAGCGGGCAAACTGCGCGACCTGCCGGGTATGGGCGCAAAATCTGAAACAGCCATTCTCGACGGGCTGGCATCACTTGCGCGCCGTTCGGGCAGGCTGCCGCTGGGAAGGGCACATCCACTTGCGCAGGAGATCATCAAAACGCTCAAAGGCGTGAAGGGAGTCGTCGCCGCAGAACCCGCCGGGAGTTTAAGAAGGATGCGCTCCACTATTGGCGACCTTGACATCCTGGTCGCATCCGAAGATTCTGCGGCGGTGATGGAAGCCTTTGTAAATCTCAAAGGTGTGGAACGAATTTTGGGTAAAGGTGATACAAAAGCCAGCATCGAATTCTTCGATGGCGTGCGTGCGCAGGTTTGGGTCCATCCCCCGCAGGAATTTGGAACCGCGCTGCAATATGCCACCGGCTCGAAAGATCACAACGTCCAACTGCGGCAGATGGCCCTGGATAAAGGTCTATCGCTCTCAGACCATTCATTCAAAAAAATAAAGGGAAAAGGGGAAATCTTTTGCGCGACCGAAGAGGAGGTCTATAAAACTCTCGGCTTGCCGTGGATTCCCCCCGAACTGCGCGAGGGGCGCGGCGAGGTGGAGGCGGCGAAGAAGAACAAACTCCCAAAGTTGATTCAAGTCAAGGACATCAAATCCAACCTGCACATGCACTCGACATACAGCGACGGAAAATTGAGCATGATGGACATGGCAAAGGCGGCGATCAAACGCGGGTTGAAGGTGATAGCCTTCACCGATCATTCCGTCAGCCTCGGTGTGGCGGGCGGGCTTTCGATTGAACGACACAAGGCGCAAGCCGCCGAGATCAAGAAGATCCAAAAACAATTTGGAGATGAGATTTTGATCCTGCATGGCAGTGAAGTGGAGATCAAAGCCGACGGCTCGCTCGATTACCCGGATGAATTTCTCGCCTCGCTCGACCTCGTGGTTGCCTCTCTCCATTCGAGCTTGCGCCAGCCGAGAGAAAAGATCACCGAACGCCTCCTGAAAGTCGTTCGAAATCCACATGTCGATATCATCGGACACCCAACAGGACGTGAATTCCCAGACCGCGAAGGCGCGGATCTGGATATGGAGGTCATCTTTCAAGCCGCCGCCAAATCGGGCGTGGCGATGGAGATCAACGCCCATCCCTCGCGCCTCGACCTCGACGATGCCTATGCCCGCCGCGCAAAAGACCTCGGCATTCCCATCACCATCAATACAGACGCCCACTCCGAAGAAGATTACGACATGCTCCATTATGGAGTCGCCATCGGCCGCCGCGCCTGGCTGGAGCCGAAAGATGTCATCAACACCTGGACGGCGGACAAGCTGGTGAAGTGGTTGAAGAAGAGAGACTGAACGAATGGAAAATAAAAACACAAAACGCGCCGTGTTTCTGATCGCGAGCGGAATGGACATGCTTCTCGGCGGTTTGGGCTTGTTGCTCTATTTTGGCATCCTTCCCCTCGACCTGGGTGGGGTGGGTTTTCCACGATGGGTGGTCGGCGCAGTCGGAGCCGTATTGTTGCTATCAGGTGTTGCCGTTTTCTCCTACATCCTTTCCACGACAGAGACGTCTGAATAACCTGCGCCATGATGACGGGGATCAAGTCAATCCTGTTTTTCATTCTTGCTCCCGGCGTGGTGGCAGGGTTGATTCCTTTGACGCTATTACGGACCGGTCCACAAATCAAAACAGGATTTGCCGCTTATTTGGCTCATCCATTTTGGGTCATAGGAGTTACCGTGCTGGTCTGGTGTTTTTGGGATTTTCTCGCAAAGGGAAAGGGTACCCCTGCGCCCATCGACCCGCCAAAACAATTGGTAATCTCCTGGTTGTACAGGTATGTCCGCAACCCGATGTATGTCGGTGTGCTTTTGGCTATCTTCGGTCATTTCCTATGGTCCGGGTACTGGGGGGTATTACTGTACTCCCTGCTTGTTTGGACGGCATTCCATTTCTTTATCAGGTTTTACGAAGAGCCGAACCTCCGGTCACGATTCGGGGCAGCGTACGAAAACTACCTCGTAAGCGTCCCACGCTGGATTCCGCGGTTTTGGTGACCTGTTGAGCCCGTGACGTTTGATGCCAAATGCGTATAATCTGGGTTGTTTATTGGTCAATCCGGCCCGGGTGCAGAGACAAGTTCGCTGGGAGGCGGCAGGCTGGGGCAGAGTCTGAAGCGCAGACCGGGCGGAATCAAAAGTTCGACCTGAAAACTCATGCGGCAGGGGTTGGTCAAAATCCTGAATTTGAGGTTTTCCACTCATGGATATTGTCATTCGCAGGGTGTTGGGAACAGACCGCGAGGCATGGCTGAACATGCGCAAAGGCATTTGGCCTGAAGCGCCGGAAGAATATTTAAATTTTGATATGGACGAAATCCTCTCCAGCGACAGGGATGCTGTTTTTATGGCGTTTGTAGATGGAAAGCCCGCCGGGATGATCGAGGCGCGGCTACGCGATTATTGTGAAGGATGCGAGACCAGCCCTGTGGGGTATATCGAGGCATGGTTCGCGCATACTGAATTTCGCGGGTCAGGTGTGGCTGCCCGGCTGGCGCGCGCCGCGGAGGATTGGGCGCGGGAGAAGGGTTGCTCTGAGATGGGTTCGGATACCTGGCTGGATAACGGAGCAAGCATCCACGCGCATTTGAAGCTGGGCTACACAGAGGCAGAGCGGCTCGTTCATTTTGTGAAGCAGTTGTAGGCGCTCGAAACGAAAAGGCTCTTATATTTTGCCCAGTGTGACATTATAATTGTATTGCATTTTTGGGCGGGTTCGCACCCGCCCCTGTATAATGCCTTTGGCATTATTGTACAGGTTTTCACATGAGCATTCGCCTGAAAGTCGCCCTGCCATATGTTTTGTTGACCGTAGTCGTGGCGCTGATTGGGGTTTATGTAATCACGCGACTGGTGACCAATTCGCTTACTGAGCGCCTGAACAATCAATTGCTGGAGTCTGGCAGGGTGGTTTCAGATAGTTTTGTACGCCAGGAAAGTTTTCATGTAAGCGAGGCGAGGCGCATCGCTTATACTGCGGGTGTGGCGGAGGCGCTTGTAAATGGAGACCGGGCTGAGGCGTTGAAGCTGGTCGGTCCGGTATTTGGGTCGAGTGAAATCGAAAACCTTATTCTGGTTTCAGCAAAGGGCGATGAGGTTCTTCATGTAACCAAGAAGAACGATGGTTCCTTTATAGTCGTAGAGCAGGATAGCGGAATCGCGAAAACCGCCATTGTTCAGCCATTGCTGTCGGCACAAAATCCGACCCTGCCCCCAAAACGTAGTCTGGGTGGGAATGCGGCAAATGACGAAATTTATTACTATACAAGCCTGCCGATTTCCTTGAATGGAAATTTGGGGGGGGTGGTTGTTGTAGGCACTTCCATACAATCTCTCCTGCCAGCGTTTCGGAATGTGGCGTTGGCGGATATCGTCATCTATAACGATAATGGGCAGGCAATTGCCACCACCCTTGCCCCTGGCGACCAAGAGACGCTCGATTTTCTCTCGATCTCGAAAGAAAGTTATCAGGTCTTGATCCTTTCGGAAAATCTGGTGACGGGGAACAATTTCGAGTGGGCGAAACGAAGTTACATGCTCGCCCGCGCGCCGCTACAGATCGGGAATGACCGGATCGCCGTCTTCGGCGTTGCTCTGCCCCTGGATTTTGTCATGCAGTTTGCGGCGGATAATCAAACGACCTATGCTTATTTGTTTACGATTGTGATGGTTGTGGTGATCCTGGTCGGCGCCTTGATTGCCCGAGCGATCATCAAGCCTCTGTATTCCCTTGTTCAAACATCTCAAGCCATCGCAGGCGGCGATCTTGCCCGCAGAACGGAAATTCGCACAAACGATGAGATCGGCGCTTTGGCGGCCACCTTCGATGAAATGACGGCGCGTCTTCAACAACGCACCAGGGAGCTGGAGGATGCGAATGCGGTGCTGAAGAAAATGGATAAGATAAAATCCAACTTCATTCAGATCTCGGCGCACGAATTGAGAACACCGCTGACGATTGTGATGGGATATTCGCAAATGCTGGAGCAGGATACCCGGGGTAACCCCGAGCTGGCAAGCCTGGCGCACGGTATTCTCGAAGGCGCCGAACGTATGACCGATGTCGTTGAAAGCATGCTGGATGTGTCACGCATTGACAGCGATGCATTAACCTTGAAACGAATCGATTTGGAGATCAAGGCGGTCATTCGCAAAGTGCAAAAGAATTACGAAAAAGCGTTCAAAGAGCGGAAGATAACCTTCAAGACAGATGGGCTCGATACCCTGCCCGTTATTTCAGCGGATCCGGATATGATCCAAAAAGTATTTTCCCAACTTGTAGTGAATGCCATAAAATTCACGCCGGATGGCGGGCAGGTCTTCGTGACTGGCAGGTATTTGAACGGCAACGGGCCTGCTCAAGTGGAGATCGAAGTTTGCGATACGGGTATCGGAATTGATCCGGCATTGAAGGATGTTATCTTTAATAAGTTCAGCCAGACGGGCGAAGTATTAATGCACTCCTCCGGGAAGACGAAATTCAAAGGCGGGGGCCCCGGTTTGGGTCTGGCAATTGCGCGCGGTATTGTCCAGGCGCATGGAGGGCGTATTCGAGTTGAAAGCCCCGGACACGATGAAAAAAAATTCCCTGGCAGCAGGTTTATCGTGTCCCTGCCGATTAAGCGGGAAACGGAGAATGAGGCATGAATTCCAAAAACACCGAACGCCGGGATTGGACATTGATCATTTTCATCGTTCCGATTGGGATTTTGTTGATTTTCATCGTGGGTCAGATCGCCATTCAACTGCTGGCAAACTGGAGTTTGTTTGCCAACATGCGTTCGCGATTAAACCCCGACGACAACCTCAAACCGATTTCCTTTTTTCAACCTCTCCAACCGCAAATTCTTACACCCCTGCCCTGGTGGGACACTTTTCTCACCCCCGATGGCGTTTCTTTCCCTCCTTTCATCACGATCAACCCGGGAGCCACTTTCACGCCGGGTCCAGTTACCTCACCGACAAGCGGCGGTACGACAACTTCATTCCCAACGAATACAACCTTGCCCGCCACTCCCACCCCGGTTTATTACCCCTCATCAACAACCACACCAGTAACAATACACTCCAATACGCCGCCTCCCCCGGCAAACACCGCAACCGCCACCCCGCCGCATACAGATACTGCAACTCTCACTTTGCCGCCCCCTACTTTTACAATAACTCCTGTTCCTCCGGGTGAGACTCTCATCGTCCCAACACCCACTTCTGAAGGATTTCCATCCACGCCTCCCGGCGGTGGAGAAGTTCCGCCACCGCCGGATGTTGGCGGCGACCCTGATGGGACACCTGGCAACCTTACAGATGGCAGTTATTTCATCCTTCCCCTTGCGAACCCTGTCGTGGTTGCAAGCGTGCCGGCCGGAAATAATGAGATTATCTTGTACGA
>DAOTXI010000170.1:0-12327 GCA_034435475.1 Anaerolineales bacterium | reverse complement strand
CGGTAATGTCGAAGGCGTCTGACCCAGCCCCGGAGCCGAAAGAGACGACGAGGATCCGGTCACCGGGTTGGGCGATGTCGAGAGTCGCGGTCAAACCGATCATCGCCGCGCCTGCGTAGGTATTTCCAATAATGGGCACGAGCAGACCGGGTTCAATTTGATCCATCGAAAAGCCGAGTTGACCCGCGACCCGCTGCGGGAATTTGGTGTTGGGTTGGTGGAAGACCGCCCACTTGTAATCTTTGGCGGTGGTGCCGCTGGCTTCCATGAGATGCGTGGCGGCTTCGCTGACGTGTTTGAAGTAGGCGGGTTCGCCTGTGAAGCGCATGCCATGTTCGGGATATTTCTGATATTCGCGCCGCCAGAAATCGGGCGTGTCGGTGACGAAGGAATACGAAGCGTTGATGACCGCCATCGACTCTTCGGCGGGACCGACAATGTACGCGCCGCCACCCGCGCCTGCGGTGTATTCGAGCGCGTCGCCGGGCTTGCCCTGCGCGGTGTCCATGCCGATCGCCATGGCGTAATGACCCATGCCCGAGCCGACCAGACCCATCGCGGCGACGAGCGCTTCGGTGCCTGCTTTACAGGCGAATTCCCAGTCTGCGGCTTGGGTGTTTGGGACGGCTCCAATGGCTTCAGCGACGAGCGTGGAAGTAGGCTTGACCGCATACGGATGCGACTCCGAGCCGACCCACACGGCGCGTAATTCGGTCGGGTCAATTTGAGCGCGCGCCATCGCATTGCGCGCCGCTTCGATGGACATGGTGATCACGTCTTCATCCAGCCCGGGTACGGCTTTCTCTTTGATGGGAAGTCCGCCCGTTTTGCCCGTCCACACGCGGGCGACTTCCTTGGCGGGCAAACGGAAGCGCGGCACATACGAACCATAGCCGACAATGCCAACCGGCTTGACGGGTTTCAGTAAGGTTGAGAAGGGTTGAGGAGTTGTCATTTATTTTTCCTGAGTAAGTAGGAGGATTGTAGCGGGTGAGGGCTTGCAAAAGCTATCTTGTTATTTTCTGTGTTTCTCTACTTCTTCTTTTGCTTTTGCAAACACTTGATTCCACATTTCGAGCGTGTCTTTCCCAATTTGGGACGCTTCTTTTGTGACCAAGGCATAGTCAATGGCTAAATCACTTGCACCACTTAAGTCAAAAACAATCATTGCATAAATATCTTTAGGGTGCTTATCTGACCTGCCTTCGTTCCAAGCATTTAATTTTCCAATAATGATGTCAGAAGGTTGCGCTACCCATGCTGAAAAAGAATTTCCCGAAGGGTCAACGAATTCACGGCGAATTCGGCGGTCAAAGGCGATTTGATACTCAGGCTCTCTTTTTAGTGGGACAAGATCGGCTTTGATGCCTTCATTTGTGTCAATAAGATTGAACATGATTCCCATTTGTATCGAGTTTTTCATCATTTCAGGGTCTGCATAATAGCGTGGTAGAGGGAACCTTTGAGAGAGTATTTCAAAGTCTTTTTCTCGTAAGTCTACAAGTATGTCAATATCAAAGGTTACACGGGTAATGCCGAATGGGTATCCACCAAATGCGCCGACGATCATATACGGAGCGTCGATTTCATCCAAAGCTTTGACAATCTGAACATAAAATGAAATGGCTGTCATTTTGTCTCCATGCGTATAGGAGTTAGATAAGTTAATACTTTCATATTGATTTCGGCTATGGATAATTCAGGATATTTTCTTCGAAATGTTCCACGTAATGCTGCCATTGAAAATTCCTGCGCATTTAAGCCAGGAACGAGTCTTTTTTCAGGAGGCATTTTGGCGAGAAGCTCCACCTGAACCCAATCAATTGGGTCGAAGCCGCTAATAATTTTTGAAATGTCTTCTGGTGTTAGAGTTTTCTTTTCCATAAGTACTTCTGAATATACCAAAATTATGGCAAATAAACCTGTTTGAAGAACTGAACGATGTATTGATTTTATCGCTCAATAACTTGAACTAACTCACGCGGATCATTCACCACATAATCCGGCTTGCCTCTTTGCAGCGTCTCCAAACGCTGATGTCCCCATGTCACAGCGATGCTGGTCACGCCCGCTTCCTTTGCGGCGCGGACATCACTCAATGCGTCGCCGATCATGTAAATGGATTCTTCACCAAAGCGTTCTCGCGCCAGTGAAATTTTATGCGCCTTAGAGCCGGGCGTGTCCACGCCATAGACGGCATGGAATAGGTCGCTTAAGCTGTGTTGAGCAAGAAATAGATTTACATTTTGAGATGAGTTGGTGGTCACAATGGCGAGTTTGTGCTGGCTGGAAAAATGCTGAATGACTTCGCTCATCCCATCAAAAATAGCGGGCGGAGATTTTTTCTCAGCGAATAAGTTCAGACTGATTTTGACGAACTCATCCACGAGATGTTCAGGGACTTCACAGGCGCGTCCGTAGGTAGCAAAAGACATCACCTCAAGATTGCTCAGGTCATCTTTCGTTACAGTATGTTTTACACCCAATTGATCGCAGGTTTGTTGCCCAAAGTGGATTAGGTCGTCGAGCGTGTCTGCCAGAACGCCGTCGTAGTCGAAGATAATTAATGCCATATGTTATCCAAAAATAGGGGATATTCCAAAATTATGACCGCAGACCATAGACCGCGGTCCGCCGTCGGCGGTCGGCTTGTGGTGGTAAATTTCTTTTGGCGTTCCGCTTGGCAAAACATGTCTTGCCATCGATTACCTTACACTTTGTTTTTGGGATGCTGAAAACGCGGATGAACGCAGATTTTTTTGACAAAACGCCCAAAAAAAAACACCTTGAATCCGCGTTTTCCGCGCTCGTCCGCGTCCTGATTTAAGAGTGTAAGGTAATCAGGTCTTGCCATTGGCATGGACTTTGAAATCCGTCGGAATCCCCGAAAACGGATTTGCCATGCGGATAGCCACTTCGTCTAGGTCAAGGAATAGAGCATGGCGGTTATGAAGTTCTTTATAAAGTTCTGTGGCTTTTGTGTCTGAGATTCCAAAATGTGCGGCGGCTTCATCCACGCGAGGTGGGCGGGCGGTTTCCGCGATATGGGCATAGACGAAATGCCGAACCTGCCAGAGAAGGTTATCGTCTTTCATCTTTCATCTTTCATCTTTTTTCTTTCTTCTTTCATTTTGCTACTCACCACTTTCTACTTTCCACTTGTTACTTCCCAAGCACCGCTTCAATAATCCCCACATACCCTCTCGCTGTCTTCGCAAGTTCATCGAGGCTGAGAGGTTCATCCACCACATGCGCGTCCCCTTCCGCGCCGGGACCAAAGCCGATGGTTGGCACGCCTGCTATGCCCATGCTGTACGCGGCGTTGGTGCAGAATCGGTAAGCACCCAGTTTCGGGTTCAGCCCTGAGGCGCGTAACCCTTTCAACGCCTTCTGCACGAACTCATGGTCTTCTTCCAATTCCCAGGCTGGGAAGAATTTATTCGCGCTCAAGGTTTCGCCGGTGTAGGTGATGTGGTCGCTTTGTGCAATCTTCGCCGTGAAGTTGATATCCTTCAACGCGGGTAACGACGTAATTTCACTCAACACACCTTCGGGCGTTTCACCCGGCAGCAAGCGGCGGTCGTAGGTCACTTTGCAAAGCGCAGGGATAACCGAGTAACCCGGATACGGTTCTGAAATAATATCGGTGAGAGCAAGAATGGCGGGACCCATCAGCGGATGTTCGCCAAGTTTTACTTTCTCTACTTCGGCAATAATCTTCGTCATCAAATGCACGGCGTTGATTCCCAACTGTGGCGAGGATGAATGTGCGGGCTTGCCAATCGCTTCGAGATGAATCTCCGCGCGCCCGCGCCCACCGCGTGCCAGGTTGAGTTGGGTCGCTTCACCGATCACGACATAATCTGGCTTCACTTCATCCATCACGGCTTTGAGCGCGCCGCCTTCAAAAACCTCTTCCATCACCGAAGCCGAAATCACCACCGTGCCCGCGAGCTTGCTTCGGTCCACACTCGCCGCCGCGTGGATCATCGCCGCGAGCGAGCCTTTCATATCCATCACGCCGCGCCCGTACATGTGGGTGTCGGTCACTTCAGCGCCGAAAGGGGCGCGAGTCCAGATGGACCCGGGAGCGATTCCCACCGTATCGGTGTGCGCATCAAAAAGCAGAGTCTTCCCTGCCTGCGCCCCGCGGATCATTCCCACGGCGGAACCGTATTTGTCAACCCAAACTTTATCAAAGCCGAGAGCGTTCATCTCGTCCACGACGAGTCTCGTGACCGCGCCTTCCTCACCAGACATACTCGGCTGGCGGACAATGCGTTGCGTGAATTCAATTAAGGCTTCGATATCCATGAGACACCATTTACCAATCTACTAACTTACCACTTTCTACTTTCCACTCAAAGACTTCAAAATCTCTTCCGCCCTGTCAATTCTCACAACCTTCTCTGCCACCATCTGTGTCGCGACCTTTTCGACCAAGTCGCCGCTTGCGCCCGCCGCAATCGCAACCTGACGGGCGTGCAGCGACATGTGTCCGCGTTGGATGCCTTCGGTGGCGAGAGCGCGGAGGGCTGCCATGTTCTGCGCCAAGCCAACCGAGACGATGATCTCAGCCAGTTCGTTGGCAGTTTTCACTCCCATGAGTTTGACTGCCGCTTGTGCCGCCGGGTGGACTTTGGTTGCGCCGCCGACGATGCCAACTGCCATCGGCATTTCGAGCGTACCGACCAGGTTGCCTTCGCTGTCTTTGCCCCAAGTGGAAAGGGAGGTGTAATGTCCATTTTTGACGGCGTAGGCGTGAGCGCCTGCTTCGATGGCGCGCCAATCGTTTCCGGTGGCGATGACGACCGCGTCCACGCCGTTCATGATGCCTTTGTTGTGAGTGGCTGCGCGGTAAGGATCCACAGCAGCAAAAGCGTAGGCGGCGATGATTCCATCGCGCACTTGTTCGCCGGAGAAATTATCGAACGCCAGCGCCTTGACAGGGATGGTACAACGCGCGCGTGCAATGCGCCGGTCGGCGAGGTTGGAGAGAATGCGCAGGTGAACTTTTCCGCCAGTGAGCGCTTCGATCTTCGGCGCGAGCCTTTCACATGCCGTATTGACGGCATTTGCACCCATCGCATCGCGGACGTCATAAATGAGGTGAACAACAAGAAAACCGCCAATAGGGGAGTCGTTGAATATTCGAACTTCAAGGTCGCGTGCGCCGCCGCCAAACTTTTTGAGGATCGGGTCAATCGAATCCGCTTCGGCGAGGAGTTCGGCTTTTTTCTCGTAGATTTTTAATTTGGCTTCATTGAGATTGGTCACGTTAATAACTTGCATCTGCCCGATCATGAGCGGGTCGGTGGTGGTGGCTTGGTAGCCGCCACCTGCGCGGGCAAGTTTCGCCATAAAGGAAGCACCCGCCACAACGGAAGGCTCTTCAAGTGTCATCGGCACGAGCACATCTTTGCCATTGACCATGAAATTCAGGGCAATGCCCAATGGCAAACTGTGCAAACCGATCACGTTCTCGATCATGTGGTCAGCGGCATCGGCGGAGATTCCGCCTGAGGTCCACGCCCCAAGATCGGGCGGAGTCAGAGCCGCGGCGTCCGCCAGTTTTTGGCGGCGTTCATCCAAAGTCATGTTGTAAAAGCCGGAGATTCGAGAGGTTGTCATCATGATTCCTATTCTAGGTTTTGCCTGCCCCCAAATTCTATCAAACTCAAGGGTATAATCTGTTTGAGGAGTTTGGATGCTGCTAACCCGTGAGCAATTACAGGAACGTCTTTTCGCCCTGCATCGCGCAAGCCTCGAACTCGTGAAGGATGTCTCTTTGGAAACCCTCCTTGAGCGGATAGCCGCAACTGCCTGCGAACAGGCTGGCGCGCGGTATGCCGCTCTTGGGGTGCTGGACGAATCGGGGAAACTTGAAAAATTCATCGCCGTCGGCATGAGCCGCGATGAGATTAAACGGATCGCTCACCCGCCTGTGGGGGTGGGGCTGATTGGCGAGTTGATGGATGCAGATATTCCATTGCGCGTCCCTCTCATCCAGGACCATCCCAAATCGTCGGGTTTTCCGGCTCATCACCCTCATATGACCTCTTTTCTCGGCGTGCCAATCCGCAATAGCGAAGGGCAGATCGGGCAAATTTACCTGACAGATAAACTGGATGCGGATGAATTTTCCTCCGATGACGAGATGATCATCCAGATGCTTGCCACGTATGCCTCCGCCGCCATCGGCAATGCGCGGGTGATCAACCAGATGAAGGAACGGGATGCCGCGTTGACCCGTCGCAATGTGGAGATGAATCTTCTGAACGACATCGCCTCCACGCTGACCTCAAGCCTTGATCTCAACGAAATTCTCAACAAAGCGCTCAGGCTGGTGATGAACTACATGGGCGTCGAAGCGGGCGAAATCTTCCTTTTGGAAGAGGATAAGGCTACGTTGAGGATGATGCTTCACCGCGGACAGGCTGCCGAGGCGTTCTGGACCCGGAATGTCTTCCATTTGGGCGAGGGCTACCCCGGAATTGTGGCGAAGACCGGGCGTCCGTTCCTCAGCGACGATCTCGAAAACGATGAAAATTTCCTGCGAAGAGCCATTATTGAGGCGGGGTTCAGGCAGATTTTGTGCATTCCGCTTCTTTCAGGCGATAATGTGATGGGTGTAATGAGCGTTGCTTCACGTTCCAAGGTTCCATTTGAAGAACGGAGTTTGCAGATGCTTGCGGCAGTGGGCGCCTGGGCGGGACTCGCCATCGAAAACGCGCATTTACATACGAATGCAAGACGGCTGGCTGTGTTGGAAGAGCGGAATCGCATTGGCATGGACCTGCATGATGGCATTATTCAGTCCATCTACGGGGTTGGTCTGGGCTTGGAAGGCGCAAAGCATCTTGTAGATGAAGATATCGAAGCCGCAAAGGGGAAAATTGATCATGCAATCGGCGGATTGAATCAAGCGATCCGCGATTTGCGGGCTTATATTTTGGATCTAAGACCCCGCCAATTGGGTAACGACGGCTTTATAAACGGAATCAAGCGTTTGATTGCCGAATATCGCGCGAACACCTTCTCTGAAGTCAATTTTACAATGCCCGATTCAGACCTGAAAGAGTTGACTCAATCGCAGGCATTGGCATTATTCCATATCTGCCAGGAAGCATTAGCCAATGCTGCCAAGCATTCCAAGGCGAAAACCGTTCAAATATCATTCTGGACCACAGACGACCGCGTCTTGATGGAAATTCATGACGATGGAAAAGGCTTTGATACGCGGAAAATGTCCGCATCCATCGGTCATGGGCTGGCAAATATGCAGACTCGCGCCCATGCATCGGGCGGCGACATTGATATTTCATCGGTTATTGGCGAGGGGACGACGGTTCTTGTATGGGTTCCGCGCGGAATCAAACAGTAATTCATCATAATTATTTGCAATTACAAAATGAATCGCAGGATTTCGAGACTTGTTGAAATCAATTCATAGGCGTTATGCAAAATGATTCTTTAAGATAAATATGCCGGTAATGCCTTCATACAGCCCCAAATGCCCATATATGGGGGTGGGTGGCAGGCAAAAGGATGCTTTTGGCTGAAACGCCTGTTCTACAAAACGACCCCGAATATGACGAAACATGAACGATTCTTTAAGATGGGTCAATCTTAAAAAAACATAATCTTTTAACTTTGCGTAGGCTGAACGACTGTTATTGAATGCGATGTTCTGCTAGAATAGACGCACGCTGAAAGAACGGATGTGAGTTCCATCAAGATCATCCGCAACCCCTGAAAGACCAACAGTAATAAATTTACAAAAAGACAGGAAAAGCCGCCAAAACAGGGCGGGTTAATTCCATCTACGCTGAAATCAAATCATTCCAGGCACTAAGGAAATATTTATGAACGCTGAACAGGCATGGCAGACCGTCCTTGCGCAACTCCAAATGGATATGCCGCGCGCATCTTTCGATACCTGGGTGCGCGATACCCGTCCCGTCGGTTATGAAAACGGAACTCTGACGGTCGGCGTTCGCAATGCCTACGCCCGCGACTGGCTCGACAGCCGCCTTGCCGCCTCAGTCAACAAGATTTTGATTGATACCCTCAACTCGAAGGTCTCTGTTAGTTTTATCGTTTCCCAATCGGAAGAAAACGCCTCATCCGAGCCGGAGCCTGCTCCTGCTTCCATACAGATTACTCCGCCGGAGCCAAAACCCAGGCATGTCACGCTCAATCCGCGTTACACCTTCGACACCTACGTTGTGGGGTCGGGCAACCGCCTTGCTCATGCGGCATGTCAGGCTGTGGCTGAAAAACCCGCGCGGGCGTACAACCCGTTGTTCCTCTACGGCGGCGTGGGACTTGGCAAGACCCATCTGCTTCACGCCATTGGCAACGCCTGTCACGCCAGCGGGCTTAACATCCTCTACGTCTCCTCCGAAGAATTTACGAATGACATGATCAACGCCATTCGCTCGCATACCACGCAGGCATTCCGCGAGAAATACCGATCTGCCGATGTTTTGCTTATTGATGATATTCAATTCATCGCCGGGAAGGAATCCACGCAGGAGGAATTCTTTCACACCTTCAACACCCTGCACGGGCAGGATAAGCAGATCATCGTCTCGTCGGATCGCCCCCCGAAGTCGCTTGTGACTCTCGAAGAACGCCTTCGCTCGCGATTTGAATGGGGTCTGACCGCCGACATCCAGGCGCCCGACCTTGAAACCCGCCTCGCCATTCTGCGCTCGAAAGCAGAACGCACTGGCAGGAACATCTCCGATGAGATATTGGAAGGCATTGCCGAGCGCGTGCAGTCCAACATCCGCGAACTCGAAGGCGCGTTGAACCGTATCATCGCCTATGCCGATCTGAGCGGAGCTCCTTTAACGCCCGATCTCGTGGAAGTTGCCCTGGCTGACCTCATCCCATCCCGAAACGACATCCAGCCGAAACATGTCGTTGACCTCGTTGCCCGCAAGTTTGGTCTGACCGCCGAAAAACTTCTTGGGCGCGACCGCACAAAGGAAGTCGCCCTTCCGCGGCAGATTGCCATGTACCTGTTGCGTGAAGAGGTGAAAATTTCCTTTCCCCAGATCGGCGAGGTACTCGGTGGGCGCGATCACTCCACGGTCATGTCTGCCTACGAAAAGATCAAGGAACAAATCCACGCCGACCGCAGGCTTGAGCAGGATATTGTTTCCATCAAACAGCAGTTATACAACCAGCCTGTCGCGGCATAAAACCATACCGCGGCTGTGCCGCAAACTTCAGTTTGCGCTTTGCATGGGAACAAACTAAAGTTTGCAGTACTGCTATCGAGATGAATCAATCGGGCGCGCCATTGGGCGCGCCCGATATTTTTAACTTCGCTCCGTCCAATCGGGATGCGCATATTTCTCTCTGACCAGTTCCTCCGCTCGTTGAAGTTCAGATTCAGATAACTCCTCCCGCTCAAAGCGGATTCCCAACTCCGCCTCGAACCCGTGGACGAAAGCCTGGGCAGCCCGCTCCCAGCCTGTTTCCACGCCGGAAATGGATTCGACCGTTGTCGCCCGCGCCAGTAATCTTTCCCCGGCGGTTTTTCTGGCGTCTTCGTTCTCGAAGACCAGCGCTTCGCAAATTCTCGTCAAGTCGCCGGTCAGTGGGAGCGAACCGTGTTGCAAAACCCCTTCTTTCTTCCGCGCCTGAGCCGAGCCGATCAGTTTCCTCCCGTTGACGGTGATTTCATACGTCGAAGGGACTTCGAAGCAGACGGGGTTTATGGACATGCTTGAAGCGTGGACTACGCTTTCTTCTTTTACCTCAACGGGCAATCCTATTTCACGCATTGCAAATAACAGAGCCTTTGCCAGGCGGTTGTAGGACTCAAGCACGCCCCCCGCAAGGACAGGATCATCCGCGGACCCGGTGACAGAGTAGGTTAACTCGTCGGTGTGCAGGATCGCCCGTCCCCCCGTCAGGCGGCGGACCACGTCCCAGCCCCGGGCGCGGAGCCGCTCCACATCCACATCCTTGAAAGATTGGGCATGACCGAGCGAAAGGCAGGGCGGATTCCACGAATACAGGCGCAGGGTCGGTTTTGATTTGCCGCGATGGATGTGTTCGAGAATGGCTTCATCCACCGCCATATTCCACGCGCCGGTGGATGGGGGAGTGTGAAGGAGTCGCCAGAGGGTCATGCGGAGCCGATCTTTAAAAATTTCTGCGCCGCTTCTTCGACCATCTTCTCGTCCATACTTTCCAACGGCGAGCGGACGGACCAGTGCGGCAGTCCGTGAATCTGATGAAGCAGTCCTTTGAGGATGGGCGCGATGGGGGAGAAATGTTCGAGGAAATGACGCTGTTCGGTCACTTTGGCTTGCGCTGCCGATGGGTCTTTGCCGGATTGAAATAAATCCCAGACCTGGCGCAAATTATCAGAGATGAGGTTGGCAGGCGCGGTGATGGCTCCCCGCGCATTGTTCTTTAATGCGTGATGAAAATAAGAATCAGTCCCGTTCAAGACAAGCAAATCTTTGCCGAAGCGTTGTCCAATGGCGGTGGCAAAGGTTTCATCGTGAGACGAATCTTTGATGCCTGCAAATTGATCAGGGTATTTTGTTTTGAGCCGTTCGAGTAAATCCAATGAAAAACCGACGCCTGTCATGACGGGGATGTGATAGCCGAGCAGGTGTTTTCCGGGCGGCACGGCGCTTTCGATCAACTCGCTGAACCATTGATATAGACCGTCATCGTTTGCCTTGCGGAAGTAATAGGGCGGCAGGACGACGGTCCCATCGTAGCCGAGATCGTAGGCGAGTTTGGTCAACTCGGTGGTTTCGCTCAGGCTGGGGGTTCCCGTCCCGACCAGCAGTTTGAAATCGCGCACCTGATGCTTGATGACGCGGATGGCGCGAAGCAAAGCCTCGCGTTCCTTCGGCGAAAAGGATGGACCTTCACCGGTGGTTCCGAACAGCAACGCGCCGTGACATCCGCGCGAGGCGAGGAAGTGAAGGAACATGGCGAGCGACTCGAAGTCGAAGGCGGTATCAGGCTTGCCCGGGGTTCTGGGTCTGCCAAGATACGGTGTGATGGCGGCGGCGTAAACGCCTGAAAGGGGGTGAAGTTTGTTCATGATTCTCATTGAACACCGGAGTCCAACGACGGGAATCGTTGGCCTCCGGTGGGGTTACTCATTTTCCTCGATGAATTGTTTTGCCGCCTGCTCCGGCGGCTGGAGGGGTTGCCCCTCTTCTTTGTATAAATAGTGCTGGTGGTCGAGAGTCCACAGATACAGATCGCCTTCGGTCTTGTCGGGGAAGTCTTCCAGCAAGCCGCTCTCGCGGATAATGGTGATGATGGGCAGGTAGACTGTGTCGTACCAATGTTCCACCGCTTCCTGTTCGGAGACATCGCGTTTGAAATCCAGCCCCATGAAGTAGCGATGAACGGCGATGTGCTCCAACATGCGTGTGAAGCCGTCTGGGATGTTGACCTTGATGTTTGCCTGTGGGCGAAATCTATCCAGCCCGGTGCGCTCGAGGAAGTCCACCTTCGAACCGAGGATTTCGAGGTCTTCCGGCTTGATGTCCGGCGTGATGTTGACGCGCGTGGCGCACTCGCGGACTTCGGCTTCGATGAATTCCTGTCCCTGTTCGCGGGCGACTGAAACGCGGTGGTGACCGTCTACGACGAAATAGACCTGCCCCACTTTATAGAGAACAACAGGCGGAAGATGAACGTCTTCGTAAAATGCGCGGTCGACTTTGGTCCACCGCCCCGCGAGTTGATCCTCTTTGGGCAGAAAGGCGCTGTCGAATTCGTGATACCGGTTCAGACTCCCTGCCACCTGGTCCACGCGGACGGTTTTTACCCCCCGATAAATGGGACCGCCGATCTTTAATTTCTCTTTTATATCGTCATACGACAGCAGGTTGTTGCGCTTCCCTGAAAGGATGGCAAAGACCGAATTGACAAAAGATTTGAATCGCGCGCGGGTGAAATCGGCGCGGACAATGGAATCAAGTTCTTTGGACATGTTTACTTTCCTATGTTATGCGGGTGCTCGATCACTTTGTACGGATATACATTGATAATATTCGTTTGCCCGGTATGCGTCTCGCTGGCGGCAAGATTGCCCCGGTAGAAATGAGTATGTCCGTGTACGTGGATGGCGGGGCGGGCGAATCGGATGAGCCAGTTGAGCGCGCCCAGTCCGTGGTGGGGCTGGTCGGTGTCGTCGTGAATGCCCTGAGGCGGGGAATGGCTGATGAGGATGTCGAGAGCGCGACCATAACGCAGCCGGTTCGAGAGCAGGCGGGGGACCATGCGAAATGCCCTGACGTACGCCTCTTTTTGGGAGTATTGATTTGTCCC
>DAOTXI010000169.1:0-6424 GCA_034435475.1 Anaerolineales bacterium | reverse complement strand
ATTCGCGATAAATAAAACCAACAGCAATAAACAGGGAAATAATGGACAGAATCGGAACGCCCCAGATCACCATTGGGTTGCCGAGCATATCCGCCAGCAAAATACCCGTGGCGGTGATGAAGGCAATCGCCAGCGAAAGCGGAAGCAAAATCTTCCAGCCAAAAGACATCAACCGGTCGTAACGGATGCGGGGCCAGGTGGCGCGCACCCAGATCATCCCGAACAAAAGAACAATGACTTTTGCAAACAGATAAACCGGTCCAAGAAGCGGGAACTGATCCACGAACGGACCAAGATAACCGCCGAAGAACAGCGTCGCCAGAATCATGCAGATCACGATCATCTTCTGGTATTCCGCCATGAAGAACAGCGCAAACTTCATGCCTGAATATTCGGCGTGATAGCCCGCCGTCAATTCCTGTTCGGCTTCCGGCATATCGAACGGAGCGCGGTTCACCTCCGCCAGCGTCGCGATCCAAAAGATCAACGCGCCGACTGGCTGCACCGCCACGAACCACATCCCTTTCTGCGCGTTCACAATGTCTATCAGGCTCATCGAATTTCCAAGAATGATCGCCGTCACGAACGAAAGCCCAAGCGTCAATTCATACGAGATCATCTGTGCCGACGAGCGGATGCCGCCCAACATCGCATACTTGTTATTGCTCGACCAGCCCGCCAGCACAATACCATACACCGCAATCGAGGCAATCGAAGTCAGGTACAACACGCCCACGTTCAAATCCGCAATATAAAGTGTGATCTCGCGCCCAAACAAATTGAACGAAGTCCCCAACGGGATGACCGCCGCAATGATCAGCGAAGGCACCACCGTCAACACAGGGGCAAGAACAAAGACAACTTTATAGACCTTGCCCGGCGTCAATTCTTCCTTGAAGATCAGTTTCACCGCGTCGGCAATCGGCTGGAGCAACCCCTGGGGTCCCGCGCGATTCGGCCCCACCCGCACCTGAATGCGCGCCAGCGCGCGGCGTTCATACAACGTCAAATAAGCAAAACCCGTCAAAAGGATCAGGCACAAGACCAAACCCTTGACGAACCACTCAATCCACATTGTCCAATCCATAATTACTTTGCCTTCCCGGATGTTTTCGCTTGCACGCGCGCCACCACAGGCTCATGGATCGCAATGCCCATGCTGCGCGGAACAAGCACCACACCCGCCGCAATGGTTTCATCGAGCATCACGGGGGCTTCCGCCTGCACACCGTCAAAACTCAACTTCACAGTCTGCCCTGCTTCCACCCCAAACTTCTTTGCCGTTGTTGGGCGCATCGCAACTCTTGTTTCGCCGATGCGCTGCTCCAGAAACTCTGCCGTCCGCACGGTCACGCCGAAGTCATACAACTTATTGACAGGCACCGCCAGCAGTTCTTTATCTTTCGGACGAAGAGCCGCCTCTTTGCGGACCTTTTGAATTTTCACTCCCCTCCCAGCCTGAGCCAACGGGACGAGTTGGACTCCCATCCCTTTCGTGTTCTCATAGGTCGTGCCGCCGTAATACAGGTCGCTGCGTCCCACAATGGGCCACTGTTCCTTCACCTGCGCCAGCGTCTCATAAGTCAACTCGTTGAAAGCCTCCACAGAGTTCGCGAGGATTTCGAACACCACCGCAGCGGATGTCCCTTGAAGGATGACACCCATCTGTTTGGCTAACATGCAGGTGATCGCGTAATCGGGTTTGCTGTCGCCCTTCGGCGCAACCGCCGCATGGAACCTCTGCACGCGCCGCTCGCCGGAGACGAGGGTCCCATCCCGTTCAGTGAACGCCTGCGCCGGGAAGACCACATCCGCGATATCTGTCGTCGCCGTCTCGCGGATTTCCTGAACCGCCACAAACTTCGCCGCCTTCAAAGCCTTCGCAAGGTTCGGGTCATCCCCGGCAGGGTCGGCGCCAGCGATATAAACCGCCTTGCCCTTCAACACCTTTTCCAAATTAGCCACAGGGCGGAAACCAACCTCGAACGCGCCCTGGTCGTTGGCTCTTTGCCATACGCCGATCAGACCGTTATTCGCGCCGCCAATGTGCCCCGTCTCTTTCAACAGGTCGCCACAGGCAGAGGCAAGCACGGAAGTCCCGTTCACGCCGCGCCCTTCGCTGCCGTAGAAGATCACCGCATTCTTCGCCTTCGCAAATTCATCGGAGATCTTGCTTTTCTTCTCAAAATCATGAATGGTCTTAATTTCATCGCCATACGCATATCGGATGGTGTACTTGGCAAAGCGGTCGAGTTTGGTCTGGCGCGGGTTGGCCACGATCAAGGTCGCGCCGCGGTCCGCCGCCTGCTTGACCCTCAGCCACCAGACTGGCGCTTCTTCATATAAATCCGAAGCGACGACGAGGATCGCATCGCCCCTGCCCATCTTGCCGAGGTTTGTCCCCGCGCCGACGCCGACCAGCTGGGTCAACTCGCCGCCGCCCATATCAGAGTAGAGGATCGCTTCGCCGCCAGCCGTATCCGCCAGCGATTTGAGGTTGAATAGATCTTCGGTCGAGAGTCGCCCCGAAGCCAATACCACGAAATCCTTCTTGTTCGCGGTAAATTTTTCCGCAGCGGTTTTGATGGCGTTATCCCACGAGACGCGGGCAAGTTTTCCGTCCTTGCGGACCATGGTCTTGGTGAGGCGTTCTTTGCCTTCGGTGTAGTGATAGGCGAAGCGTCCCTTATCACACAGCCAGATTTCATTTACTTCTTCATTCTGGCGCGGCATAACGCGCTTTACCACCACTTCCCCGTCCGCTTTGGCTTCGCGGCGCGTATTGAGGGTGGTATTGCACCCGACAGGGCATTGCGTGCAAATGGAAGACTCAGCCTTGAGTTCCCACGGACGCGCCCCAAAGCGGAAGTCCACCGTGGTCAACGCCCCCACCGGGCAAATATCTGTGGTGTTTCCGGAAAAGACCGAGTCGAAACCGGGCTCAGAAATGGAAATGATCTGGGTATGGCGCCCGCGTTCGTCGAAGCCCAGCACCGCCTCGCCCGCCACTTCATCCTGAAAGCGGATGCAGCGCGCGCACTGGATGCAGCGTTCACGGTCGAGGTAGATCAACTCACCGAGCGGAACCATCTTATCCAGATGCTGTTTCTCGTTATAGTTGAAGCGGCTCTTTCCCGGACCGTGAGCCATCGTTAAATTCTGAAGCGGACATTCCCCGCCCTTGTCGCAGATTGGGCAATCCAGCGGATGCGAGGTCAAAAGGAATTCCACTGTGCCGCGTTGACCTTCCGTTGCCTTTTCAGATTGTGTAAGAACGACCATGCCCTCTTCCACCCTGTTGGTACAGGCGGTTTCCAACTTGGGCATGAATTGAATCTTGGGCTGTCCATTTTCCATCACAAATTGACCCGTGGCGCGGTCACGCACCGGGCGGCCGATCTCCACCAAACACATGCGGCACATGCCCACCGGTTCGAGTTTGGGGTGATGACAGAATACAGGAATATCAATCCCTGCTATTTTTGCCGCATCCGCCACGGTAAAACCTTCCGGCGCAGTAACTTGTTTTCCATTGATCGTGAGAGTGACTTGTTTGCTCATTAAGTCTCCGAGAAACGATATTCGTTCTTCGAACTTCGAAAACCGAGTATCGATGATCTAGTATCGCTTTAAGCCTTTACCGCCTTCTTGAAATCCTCCGGGAATCTCTCGATGCCCGTCACCACCGCCATGGTCGAGAACTCACCCAGCGCGCACAGGCATTTGCCCTGCATTTGCTTGGCGACGTTCAAGAGTAGTTTGACATCTTCGCTGGAGCCCTTGCCGTGATGAATGCGATCGGTCAGGTTGCGCATCCAGTGATTGCCTTCGCGGCAGGTGGTGCATTTCCCGCAGGACTCATGTTTGAAGAAGTGGATGGTCTTGTTGATGACCCAATCCATGTTGACCGTATCATCAAGTACGATCACCGAGGCGGAGCCGAGGTCTGCGCCCAGTGTGCGGACTGCGGCGTAATCTATCGGGGTATCCAACACTTTTTCGTCCACGACGATCAAGGAAGAGGAAGCCCCCGCCGGCATGATCGCCTTGATGGGGCGTCCATCCTGAATGCCCATGCCATGTTCATAGATCAACTGGCGGAAGGTGGCGCCAAACGGCAATTCATAATTGCCCGGCTTGCGGACACGTCCCGAAAGAGAAAATATCTTCACGCCGGCGCTGTCGGCAGTGCCCATGCTTTTGTACCAATCTGCCCCATTCGCAAGGATCATTGGGACATTGGTGAATGTTTCGACATTATTGATGATGGTCGGCTTGCCATATAAACCATACGAAGGCGGGAAGGGCGGACGCACGCGCGGCTGTCCGCGTTTGCCTTCGAGCGATTCAAGCAGCGCCGTCTCTTCACCGCAGATATAAGCGCCTGCGCCCAAATGAGTGTAAATTTTCAGCGAATAATCTTTGCCGAAGAGATTGTCGCCGAGGTACCCGGCTTCTTCCATCTCCGCGATCTTTTCATCGAGCCAGGCAGCCACCTGCCAAAACTCGCCGCGCAGGTAGATATAAGCCACATTCGCGCCAACCGCATAACTGGCAATCGCCAACCCCTCCAAAAATTGGAATGGATTGTTTTCCATGATCTCGCGGTCTTTGAACGTGCCCGGCTCGGACTCATCCGCATTGGCGACTACATAATGGGGCCAGTTCTTGTTGTCAATGAAAGACCACTTCATACCGGTTGGGAAGCCCGCCCCACCGCGCCCGCGCAAGCCAGAGTTCTTGACCACATCCGTCACTTCGTTCGGCTTCATCTTGGTGACGGCATTCTTAAAGGCGGCAAAGCCGCCGTTTTTCTTATAGACATTCAACTTATCCATATCGGGAATATCGCGGTGGCGTAAAAGGATGTGGGTCATTATTCCTTACCTCCCTTCAACGCTTCTATCAATTCCATCGTGCGGTCCACGGTCATGTACTCGTGATATTTGATTCCGTCCGGTCCCTGCGTTTGGAACATGGGCGCACGGTCACACGCGGCAAGGCACATTACGGCTTCGACCGTAACCACGCCGTCTTCAGTGGTCTCCCCTACCTTGATGCCAAGATTCCCGCACAGATTATCAAGGAATTCGTCCGCGCCGCGCAAGGCACAAGGCAGGTCGGCGCAGACCTGCATTCGGTATTTTCCGGCTTTCTTGTCGTGATACAGCGTGTAAAAGCCGACAATGGATGCCACATCCGTTTCGGTGATGTCCAGGATGCGCGCAATGTCTTTCATCGCCACTTTATTGACATAGCCTTCCTCGCGCTGGGCGAGATACAAAAGCGGCATCACCGCCGAGCGTTTATGCTCCGGCGGGTATTTGGCAAGGATCTGTTTTACTTCCTTCGAATATTTCTTTTCAAGGCTCATCGGTCAATATCTCCGAGGACAATGTCAATCGAGGCGAGAATGGCAACCAGGTCAGCCACCAAATGCCCCTTCACCAGTTCGGGGACAACGGCAAGGTTGTCGAACGATGGGGTGCGCATGTGAACGCGGCGCGGCTTGGGACCGCCATCCCCAGCGAGCAAAACGCCGAGTTCGCCACGCGGCGACTCGACCGCGCTATAAATGGAAGCGTCCGGAGCGGGGAAGCCTTCCGTCCACAACTTGAAGTGGTGGATCAGCGCTTCCATGCTGACGCCGATCTCTGAGCGCGGCGGCGGGACGAATTTGCGGTTGTCCGAGCGGACGGGTCCCATGGGCAGTTTGTTCAACGCCTGCTCAATGATGCGCAGGGACTGACGGAATTCTTCGATGCGCACCAAATATCGGGCATAGGTATCGCCTTCCGTTAACACGGGCACATCAAAATCGTATTGCTCATAACCCATGTAGGGTCTTGCCTTGCGAAGGTCCCAGTTGACGCCCGAGGCTCGCAGGTTCGGACCCGTCACCCCGTAGGAAAGAGCCGTTTCCTTGCTCAGGTAGCCAATATCCACCATGCGGTCAATAAAGAGTGGATTTTTCGTCAACAACTTTTCATATTCATCAATGCGCTTGGGGAAAATTTTAAGAAAATCGCGCACGGCGTTTTCAAATTCCACCGGCACATCGCGCCACAAACCGCCGGGGCGGATATAGGTGGTCATCATGCGCTGACCGGAGACCAATTCAAAAATATCGAGGATCTGTTCGCGTTCGCGGAAACAATACAGGAACATGGACATGGCGGCGAGGTCGAGTCCCCATGTCCCGATCAAGACCAAATGCGAAGCGATGCGTTGAAGCTCCACAAGGATGACCCGCAAGGCTTGCGCGCGGGGCGGCACATCCAGGTCAATCAATTTTTCGACCGCCATCACATAGGCGAGGTTGTTGCCCATGGTGTTCATATAATCGAGACGGTCGGTCATCACTTCGGCTTTTTGGTAGGTCTTGGCTTCCATATTTTTTTCGATGCCGGTATGCAAAAAGCCG
>DAOTXI010000168.1:0-2353 GCA_034435475.1 Anaerolineales bacterium | reverse complement strand
ATTCGCGATAAATAAAACCAACAGCAATAAACAGGGAAATAATGGACAGAATCGGAACGCCCCAGATCACCATTGGGTTGCCGAGCATATCCGCCAGCAAAATACCCGTGGCGGTGATGAAGGCAATCGCCAGTGATAGCGGGAGCAAAATCTTCCAGCCAAAGGACATCAACCGGTCGTAACGGATGCGGGGCCAAGTGGCGCGCACCCAGATCATCCCGAACAGCAGAACGATGACTTTTGCAAACAGGTACACCGGTCCAAGAAGCGGGAACTGATCCACGAACGGGCCGAGGTAGCCGCCGAAGAACAGAGTCGCGAGAATCATGCACACCACGATCATCTTCTGGTATTCCGCCATGAAGAACAGCGCGAACTTCATGCCCGAATATTCAGCGTGATAACCTGCTGTCAATTCCTGTTCGGCTTCCGGCATATCGAACGGAGCGCGGTTCACCTCCGCCAGCGTCGCGATCCAAAAGATCAACGCGCCGACCGGCTGCACCACCACGAACCACATCCCTTTCTGCGCGTTCACAATGTCTATCAGGCTCATCGAATTTCCAAGAATGATCGCCGTCACGAACGAAAGCCCAAGCGTCAATTCATACGAAATCATCTGCGCCGACGAGCGGATGCCGCCCAACATCGCATACTTGTTATTGCTCGACCAGCCCGCCAGCACAATGCCGTACACCGCAATCGAGGCAATCGAAGTCAGGTACAACACGCCCACGTTCAAGTCCGCAACATAAAGCGTGATCTCGCGCCCAAACAAATTGAACGAAGTCCCCAACGGGATGACCGCCGCAATAATGAGCGACGGCACCACGGTCAACACCGGCGCAAGCAGGAACACAACTTTATAGACCTTGCCCGGCGTCAATTCTTCCTTGAAGATCAGTTTCACCGCGTCGGCAATCGGCTGGAGCAACCCCTGCGGACCCGCGCGATTCGGACCCACGCGCACCTGAATGCGCGCCAGCGCGCGGCGTTCATACAACGTCAAATAAGCAAAACCCGTCAAAAGGATCAGGCACAGGACAAAGCCCTTCACGATCCATTCGACCCACATCGTCCAATCCATCATGATTTCACCTTCGCAATCGCCGGTTCGCGAATAGCAATCCCCATCCCGCGCGGGATCAAAGCCACACCGGTCGGAATCGTCTCGTCAAGTTTCAGCGCCGCCTCCCCATTCACACCGTCGAAAGCGATCTTCACTGTCTGTCCCGCTTCCACGCCAAACTTCTTCGCCGTCGCCGGGTGGAACGCAATTTTCAATTCGCCGATGCGCTGGTCAAGGAATTCGGCGGTTCGGACCGTTACACCGAGGTCATATAATTTGTTGGTCGGCACAGCCAGCAGTTCTTTTTCTTTTGGACGAAGAGCCGCCTCTTTCCGAACCCTGGGGATTCTCACCGTTCCCCCAGCCTGAGCCAACGGGACGAGTTGGACTCCCATCCCTTTCGTGTTCTCATAGGTCGCGCCGCCGTAATACAGGTCACTGCGTCCGACGATGGGCCATTGTTCCTTCACCTGTGCCAGCGTCTCATAGGTCAATTCGTTGAATGCCTCAACAGAGTTCGCAAGGATTTCAAACACGACCGCAGCGGATGTCCCCTGAAGGATGACACCCATCTGCTTGGCTAACATGCAGGTGATCGCATAATCGGGTTTGCTGTCGCCCTTCGGCGCAACCGCCGCATGGAACCTCTGTACACGCCGTTCGCCGGAGACGAGGGTCCCATCCCGTTCGGTGAAAGCCTGCGCCGGGAAGACCACATCCGCGATCTCCGTCGTCGCCGTCTCGCGGATCTCCTGAACCGCCACAAACTTCGCCGCCTTCAAAGCCTTCGCAAGGTTCGGGTCATCCCCGGCAGGGTCCGCGCCGACGATGTAAACCGCCTTGCCCTTCAATGCCTTTTCCAAATCAGCCGCCGGGCGGAAGCCGACTTCAAACGCGCCCTGGTCGTTGGCTCTTTGCCAGACGCCGATCAGGCCGTTGTTCGCCCCGCCGATATGCCCCGTCTCCTTCAACAAGTCGCCGCAGGCAGAGGCAAGCACGGAAGTCCCGTTCACGCCCAGCCCTTCGCTGCCGTAGAAGATTACCGCATTCTTCGCCTTCGCAAATTCATCGGAGATCTTGCTCTTCCTGCTGAAATCGTGAATGGTCTTGACCTCGTCGCCATACGAATAATGGATTTTGTATTTGGCAAAGCGGTCGAGTTTGGTCTGGCGCGGGTTGGCCACGATCAACGTCGCGCCGCGGTCTGCCGCCTGCTTGACCCTCAGCCACCAGACTGGCGCTTCTTCATATAAATCCGAAGCGATGACAAGGATCGCCTCGCCC
>DAOTXI010000167.1:0-6281 GCA_034435475.1 Anaerolineales bacterium | reverse complement strand
GTTCAAGTGCGTGGCTGGGACCCCAATCCGCGGAACCTTCCGGATGAGTTGGATTTTGCTTCCAGCAACCCCTCCGCCGTATCAGGCGCGGATATTATCTTGAGTGTCAACTGGGCATCTGTTGCAGGGGATGTTGCCGCTGAGGTCGCCCCAGCTTTGCAGCCTGGTCAACTCTTTGCGGATATGAACACTGCCGCGCCTCAACTCAAACGAGAGATTGCTCCGATCATTGATAAAACAGGCGCATTGTTTGTGGATGCCGCGTTGATGGACCCTGTCCCACCCAAAGGGTTGGGCACACAAGTCTATGCATCGGGAAGCGGGGCAAAACGATTCGCAGAAGTAATGGCTCCTGTTGGAATGCCTGTCACATATTTAAATACTGAGCCAGGCAACGCGGCAACACACAAGTTGGTGCGAAGTATCATGTACAAAGGCGTCGCCGCGGTGATCATCGAATGTCTGGAAGCGGCGGAGAAGCTCAATATGACCGCGTATGCCCGCGCTCAAATGTTGAAGATCATCTACGATGAACCGATGATTGATCGCTTTGTCAGCGGGAGTATCAAACATGCAAAACGCAGAGTGGAGGAAATGCAGGCAGTTGTTGAGATGTTGGATTCGATTGACGTTTCTGCATTTACAAGTCAGGCATCTGTGAATCGATTGAAAGAACTGATGGAGAAGAATGTATGACCAAGAAAATACTTGTTGTCGGCGCGCACTCGGCTGATTTCGTCTGGCGCGCGGCGGGGACGATTGCCACGATCACGTCGCAGGGTGGGAGCGCCAGTGTCATTGCGCTCTCATACGGGGAAAGGGGTGAATCAGGCGAGTTGTGGAAAGAGCCGAATCAAACCGTCGAGAACGTGAAGCGCATTCGCCACGAAGAGGCGGAAACTGCGGCGGAGGCGGTTGGCGCGGAATTCCGTTGCCTTGACCTGGGCGATTATCCGCTGAACATGACCGATACCGCCATCGAGCTGTTGATCGGTGTCTTTCAGGATTTTGCGCCCAACATCGTGCTGACACATAATCCCGTTGACCCGTTCAACCCCGATCATCCTGTCGCATCGCAAATGGTGCAGAAGGCGCGGCTCTTGTCAACGGGGGCGGGCGTTGCCAGCGCATTTAGCCGCATCACACCGCCTGACCTTTATTTCTTTGAGCCGCATCAACCTGAACTGTGCGATTTCAAACCGAACATGTTCGTGGATATTACCTCTGTGATGGAAATGAAAACCAAAGCGATGGATGCGATGAAGGCGCAAAATTATTTGCACAAGTACTACAGCGAACTCGCTACGCGCCGCGCCAACCATGCCCGCAGAATCTCTGGCAATGCAGATATCAAATTTGCGGAAGCACATTTCCGAACACTGCCGTGGGTGGTGGCAAGTTTATGAACGCCCAAAAAATATTTCCTCGTCATCGCCACTCGCAATGACGGAAAGAGAATTTTAAAATGAATGCTAATGATGTATCTCGTCTTAGTGAACTTGGTGTTGCCACGGTGTATGAAGCCTCAGGGCGTGAAGGCTTGATCGATATCCCATTGTTTCAGATCATTCCCAATAGTCGTGTGGCAGGTTTTGCACGGACTGTGCTATGCGGACAGGATGATAACCTGATGGTTCATGCCGTCATTGAGCAAATTCAACCGGGTGAAATATTGGTGCTCACCATGCCGGAACCGGCTCCAGTGGCGTTGATCGGCGAGTTGTTGGCGACGCAGGTCAAGGTCAAGGGAGCGGCGGGCATTTTGGTGGACGCATCCGTTCGGGATGTGAGCGAACTCATCGAGTTGGGTCTGCCCATTTGGAGTCATTTCATCCGCGTGCGCGGCGCAACCAAGACGATAATCGGCGAACTCAATGTGCCTGTCACGGTTGGCGGTACGCAGATCGCAAGCGGCGATGTCGTTGTGATGGACGCCGATGGCGCGGTGTGTGTGAAACGTGAGCGCGTTGACGACGTGTTGAAAGCCTCAGAAGAGCGATTGGAAAAGGAAGCGACTTTGCGCAAGAAATTGCTGGCGGGGCAAATCTCATATGACTTGCACGGCTTGCGTGCGTATGTCAAAAGGAATCAGAAATGACCGAACAGCCCGAACCGATTTTTGATCTTGCCCATTTTGCCCATATTGAACTGCTCACGCCAAAACTTGAGGAGAGCAGAAAATTTTTTGTGGATGTGATGGGGATGTATGAAACCGAACGAAAAGACGATTCGATCTACCTGCGCGGCTGGGACGATTACGAGCATCATTCTCTACAACTGACGGCTTCTGCCAAACCCGGTTTGGGTCATTTTGCGTTTAGGGCTACCAGTCCGCAGGCATTGCAGCGACGTGTGGCAGCCATCGAAAAGACCGGCTTGGGCAAAGGCTGGAAGGATGATAATGTGGGACATGGTCCTGCATATTGCTTTACAGAACCTGATGGTCATCATATGGAAATCTATTATGAAACCGAATGGTATCAGCCGACCCCTGATTTGAAACCCGCCTTGAAGAATCAGGCATCCAAATTCTCTGATCGCGGCGTTGGGATACGGCGACTCGATCACATTAACCTTCTCGCAAAAGATGTGCGCTCCACCCGGGTCTTCATGCAGGAAGTGCTGGGAATGCGCATGACCGAACAGGTCATCTTTGACGATGGCTCTGAGAAAGCCTCCTGGGTGACGGTGACGAACAAATCCTACGACATCGCGATCGTTGAAGATTCATACGGCGCAAGCGGACGCTTGCATCACTTTACTTATGCGGTGGATAACCGCGAAGCCATTCTACGCGCCGCAGATATTTGTTTGGAGCATGGCGTTTTCATTGAAACGGGTCCGCATAAGCATACGATCAATCAGACCTTCTTCCTTTATGTGTATGAGCCGGGTGGCAATCGTTTTGAAATTGCCAATGCAGGTGCGCGCTTGATCTACGCTCCAGATTGGAAGCCGATCATTTGGAGCGAAGCCGAACGAAAGAAGGGACAGGCTTGGGGTTTGCCAACCATCCCGTCTTTCCACACTCACGGCACGCCGCCCGTGGAATAAGAACGTCCCGAAGGTTTCCCTCGTGCGGATTCACTCTTCGCCGAAACCTTCGGGACGGTACGCATAATAAAGAGGAAACCATGCCACACTTAACTCTTGAATATACCGACAACATCGAAGTGGATGTTCAACCATTGCTGGCGCGTTTGCATGAAGAGGTCGTTGCTACAGGAGCGATCAACTTAAAAGGAATCAAGAGTCGCGCCATCAAACATACTCAATATCGAATTGCGGATGGTGACCCAGATTATGCTTTTGTGCATGTCGGGCTGTTGATTCGCGAGGGGCGTCCGCTTGAAGTGCAGAAGGATGCCACACAGCGTGTCATGAATGTATTGAAGGAAACATTCGGACACCATTTTGAAAAGCGAAATTTGTCGCTGACGGTTGATCTCAAGGAGATGCGTGACGGTATCGCGTTGACGGAACACAATATTACGACAAAGTGATTTTTAATATTAAGTCACCTTACGCAGTTGCAACTCTGCGGCTGGGTTTCAAGGTAATTTTGACCGCCGACCGCGGACGGCTGACTTGTGAGCAAGCGCGGCGGTCAGCCGTCTGCGGTCAAAAAGCACAAGTTTGCCAATGGCGCGGTAAGGTGAGATATTAATTTTATTCTTGAGGATCTCTTATGATTCAAACAGCAACCATTCCAACAAACAAAGCGGAACGCTTAATGAAGGCGTTGTGCAATCATTTCGCGAGAAAGATCGACGCAAGATATGAAGGCAATAAGGGATATATCAAGTTTGGGGATGGCACATGTGAGATCACAGCTACAGCAGATTTATTGACATTGAAAGTGGAAGCGGAAACTGTTGAGAATTTGGAACGCGTAAAACGCGTTGTGGTTGATCATCTTTTGCGATTTGCGCCTGACGAAGAGATAAAAATCGACTGGCAGAGTTTTTCTTAATTTACAGCGTTTTATTAACCCATCATAATCTTGGGACGATATTGCAGCGCCTCCGCCAGATGCGGGGATTGAATGTCTTCACTCCCTGCTAAATCCGCGATGGTGCGCGCCAGTTTCAGGATGCGGTGATAAGCGCGTGCCGACAAATTAAGTTGACTCATCGCCGAGCGCATCAGGCTCTGACCTTCGGGCTGGAGCTGGCAAAATTGCCTTACTTCCCCAATGCGCATGTCGGCGTTGCAAACGATATTAGATGATTCGATATTCGAGGTTCGAATACTCGAATATCGTTGTGTTTGAATATCTCTGGCAGTTTGCACGCGCTTGCGAATCGACTCGCTGGTTTCACCCAGCCTGTCGCCGCTGAGCTTTTCATAGTCCACGCGTGGGACTTCGATGTGAATATCAATACGGTCGAGCAATGGACCGGAGATGCGCTTTTGATATTTCGTCACCACGGCAGGGGCGCAAGTGCAGGGTTTTTGAGAGTCGCCATGATAGCCGCAGGGACAGGGGTTCATGGCGGCAATCAATTGAAAGTTGGCGGAGAAAGTTAACGATCCCTTGGCGCGGCTGATGGTGACAACTTTGTCTTCCATCGGTTGACGCATCACTTCGAGGACGCGGGTGCCGAATTCGGGGAATTCATCGAGGAACAAAACGCCGCGATGGGCGAGGGAGATTTCGCCGGGTTTGGGGATGTTGCCGCCGCCAACGAGACCTGCATGCGAGATGGTGTGATGTGGTGCGCGAAACGGACGGTGCTTGATGAGCGGCGTCCCTGCGGGGAGTTGGTCTGCAACGGAGTAGATGCGGGTCACATCCAATGATTCTTCGATGCTCATTTCCGGCAAAATGCCGGGCAGGGCGCGGGCAAGTAATGTTTTTCCCGCACCCGGCGAGCCGACCATAAGCACGTTATGTCCGCCTGCGGCTGCGACTTCGAGGGCGCGTTTGACGTGTTCCTGTCCTTTGATCTCGGCGAAGTCGGTGGGGGTGAAGAGCGGTTCGGTGGAGTCGCCTGAGGGGAGATAAGGCTGGATGGGTTCGCGCCCGCTCAAATGTCCGACGAGATGCGCAAGCGATTTGACAGGAAAAACTTCCAGATCGGGAATCAAAACCGCTTCACCGGCATCCGCTTCAGGGACGAACATGCGCTTGAATCCATTGGCGCGGGCTGCGGCTGCCATGGGCAACACTCCGCGTGTGTGACGGAGGACGCCATCGAGCGAGAGTTCGCCGATGAACATGGCGCCTTCGATGCTTTCTTGCGGAAGAAAACCGGCGAGGATGACGACGCCCAATGCGATGGGCAGATCGTAGGCGGGACCTTCTTTGCGGATGGCGGCGGGGGAGAGGTTGACGACGATGCGATGACGCGGAAAATTGAGCCCGGCATTTTTGATGGCAGTTTGCACACGTTCACGGCTTTCTTGAACGGCGGCATCGGGCAAGCCAACAATGACGACGGCGGGCAGACCGTTGGTGTAATCCACTTCCACTTCGACGATGACACCTTCAAGACCCACTACGGCGCATGAATACACTCGCGAGAGCATGAGCGCATTTTATCATTAAGAAAAGACCTGACAGGTTTTCAAAAACCTGTCAGGTCTTTTTGCGTTATTTGTTGTTTTCTTAGTCCAGCAGGTCTGCCGGAATGTTGCCGCCGTTGGCGGCGATCTGGCGCAGGACTTCCTTGTGCAGCCAGACGTTCATGCGCGCCGAGTCGCTCATCTGGTCGGCAGGGCAGCCGAGTTCCTTGGCGAGTTCTTCGCGGGCTTCGCGGCTCGAGTCGAGGTCGAGCAGTTTGAGCAGGTCCACAATGGAAACCTTCCAGTTGAGTTCCTTGCCCTTGGCTTTTTCTTCGAGCTGAGCCACCACATCCACCACGTCAATGGCTTTCGGGGCGGGTGCAGCCTTTTCGCCAAGCGAATGTTCCTTGGAAGCGGCTTCGCGCATCCCGGCTCCGGCGGTGGCGGCTTTCGCTGCGGGTTTGGGCGCGGCAGGTTTGGCAGCGGGAGCGGCAGGCTTTGCCGCGGCGGGAGCGGCTTCCTCTTCCTTCTTTTTGATGCCGAGCTTTTCGAGGATTTTACTGAAGAGACCCATGACAAAATTCCTTTCAATGATTTGGATTATCGGGCAATCGCTTGCCAGTGAAGCAAATTATACAGCCTTATTGTCTCCAACGCATTAACGATTCGTCAAAATATTTTTCGCGTCGAAAATATAATGCCCGGGGTCTCAAATTGCGCTTTCCTGTGGCGACTTTCGCCACGCAATCTGTAACCGCACTGGGTATAATCCG
>DAOTXI010000166.1:0-7503 GCA_034435475.1 Anaerolineales bacterium | reverse complement strand
TTTGGCTGGCAGATATGGTCGAATTTTTGACCATTGAGTATCATTCAGGTCGGTTGGGTAGATTTGTTGTGATTTGGTCATCCAACAATTTTGCCCAACCACCCCTATTCTTTCAAGTTTTCAGACACTTTCTCAGAAATATATGTGGATGGAAGTAATTTGCGACGGGTTGCCCGTGGTCTGAAAGTCCATCATCGCACCATTGCATTTCGGGTTCAGAATCATGTTGAAGCCTTGTCTGCGGCACCGATGCCAGACGGCATCTTCACATTTATCGGGGATGAAAAAAAACGAACCTGCATTCGACAGCGCCTGACCGTAAAATATGGTGTATTTTAGGCTGGACCGTGGTTTGGGCGCATACAAGGGAAGCCGTTCAATTCATGACTGACGAGGCTCCGCCGAATGCCAAATGGTAGTACAGTGATGGGTTTGATGCCTATCAATGGTTATGGTATCACCTGGGCAGATACGAAGCGGCGCGGGACAAATCCGAAACGTATCCGGTCGAAGGCGATAATGCAGAATCGCGCCATTATCTGGCACGCCTGGCTCGTCACGCGCGTTGTCTGTATGCCTTGGAATGAGCTTTATGCTTGTTTATCTACAGCTTCAATAGCAGGCAACTCTGCAAACAACAAGAGCCGAATTATCCCGCCCATGTCATGGAGTTCCTGCTCCACTCAATTAGCCACTCTCCGGGTGTTTATGTTTGGCATTTGCCATATCTCCTGTTATATAATACCCGCAGGTACAATTTGCCTTCATCCGTTTTTTTAATATTTTGACCGTGCTGGGAATAAAATGCCGTAAGCTGCAATCAGATTTGTTATGAATCCATCAAGAGCTCAAACCCATTCCATGAAATTCTTTTACCTTGCAGGGCTTCAATTTCTCCTTGCCGGCGGATGGACGCTCGCAATCTCCCTGCTGCGAGGTTTGCGCACAACCACTTTATTTGCGCTCGTTGTGATGGCGGTTGGCATGTTTTGCCTGTTTATACCGGCATTCTTCAAAGGTGTTGCATCAACCATCATATTGCTGCTAAAAGGCAGGTTTGGAAATATAGGCGCGCTTGGTATTCCAGTTTTGATTTCTGCTTTTTGTATTTTGCGTAGCCCCGGCATGGATGCGCTTCGCATCATGGGTCCCATTCTCGCAGGTCTGTGGCTGACCGGCATCGAAATTCTATTCTTTTTTTACACGCCGCCAGAGACAATCCGGGAAATAAGCGTTTCAGATCGCCTGGCAATTCCCATTGTTTTATTTGGGTACGGCATCCTTCTCGTTCCGTCCAGGTACCCATCGCCATTGGATGGACTTCCCTGGAATACGCCGCTGGAATTTATCACAGCCGCGCTGCTTTTGCCCTTTGTCTTCTTCCTCAGCCGGGGTTTTCTTTCCAAAAAGGGAGTTGCGGTTCTTCTCGCAATTTTACTTGTTGTCAAAGTGACCCTGAGCTTTTTCCTCCCTCAATTCGGGTTGGGCGCTCGGGTGTACCTGTCAGATGCAGATCGCGCATCCGGCAGTTTCGAGAGGACTTACGCATCCCTCTTGAATCCGTCCTACAGCCAGGTGATGCAGATTCCATACCGGACATTCTTCGATTTCCCAATCGAATTTATTAACCATCACGGTTTCAACAAGGAAGATTTTTGGATGGCTGTCCAGGTCAACGGCGCGGTCTCGCTGGCGGAGGATGAGCGTCTGGTTATTGTGGTTCAAGGCGCGGTGGAGCGGAATATTGAACTGGTAAATCTTTCGACAGGCGAACATTTTCCGATTGAGACGGTCAAATCTGCTGCGGATTTGGATGAGGAATATTTCACCAGCCTTCCCTACGCGGGGAATGCAGAAATAAAAGGCTGGCTGGTCTTCCCCAATTACGGAAACGCGCGTTTCGAACCCGTGGTCTTGAGGTCGAACGGTTCGATCATCCCTGCCCTGCCCAAGTTCCGGCTTTCCGCCACGGATACTGGCATCCCTGTAAGCGGTTTTGTCGCCACCCAAAACCTCATTGTGGTCATGCTATTTGCTGTGATCGTCGTCTGCCTGCTCGATGGGATTCGTTTTTTGTACCGGACCGGCGATATCATCCTGGACGACTTCCACCTTCTTTTTACCGGACCGATATTGTATTACATAGTTAACGCCAGCGATAAACCCGGCATTGATACGTTCATTCTTGTTGTCGTTATTGCCTTGACGTTGATAAAACTGTCTGCTTACCTCCTTGGACGTCAGGTCTATTCCAGTACCGGGTATTTATTCGCCATCGGGGTCCCTTTTTTGTTGATGTTCCTTGCGTTGGACACCCGGAACCTTTCCTCGATGACTCCCATCCCTCAATATCAGGACGCAATGGAATACCAAATGCTGGCGAGGAACATCTATGTAACAGGAGACCCCTTTCTCCTTAAGTCACCTCCCTGGGCTTATAAGGTGCTTTTCCCCTATGTCGCCGGGGCTTTGCATATTCTTTTTGGTCAGTCAATGTCGGCGCAGTTCTTCTTGAACGCATGGTGTGTACTGCTGGGCGCTGTTTTTATGAACAAGATCGGGACGTTTTTTGGCTTGATCAAACCGTCTGCCTTTTCTGCCTCCAATCTGTTCTTGATACTCACCCTGTTACCATTAAGTTTCACCTATTTTTATCGCTTCGGGTTGATCGAGCCGCCCGCCATCCTTGCCTTGCTATTGACAGCTTATTTTGCGAAGGAGAATAAGTTCAGCCTGATGTTCATCCTTGGCTTGATCACAGGTATGTTAAGGTTGAATTTTGCCGGGGCGGTCTTTACTTCAGTCACTTTTCTCGCGCCTGCTTTCACTGGCGGTCTGGCTCAAGCCTGGGTATCTTTCTTTAACTGGTTACAGCTAAATTGGAAGCGCGTACTTTTCTATTTGATTGCAATCCCCCTGCCATCCCTGGTGATCGCTTACGTGTATTCCCGCTTCCACCCCGGATACACATTGACGCATGAGATGAATGACCAGTCTTCGTTGTCGTCTGTTCTTGAGAGTCTTGCAAGCGTGATCACGGGAAGCGACCGTGAATACTTTGCCTTTCAGATCCGTACCCATCCATTGAGTCTATTCCTGATCGCGTTGCCGATCTTTTTGGGTTTATTGATTTCTTTGATTTCGCTGATTTATCGCAAGGGCATATTTCAAAAACTGGACATGCGCCTTGGTTTATTCCTGCTGAGTATGCTGCCTGTATATGTTATTTTGAAACCGATCGGATATTTCCCGCGCTATAGTTGGTCTTTCCTGCCACCCGCCTTGATCCTGCTTGCACTGGTTTTACAATTCGCGCTTATGCGGGATAATAGGAGGCAATGAAGACCATCAAACGCCCCCATCTTTCTGCTTCTCTCCATTACCTATTCGCAGGGTTGTCCATCGACAAGGATGAAGGGAGGCGGAAGGGCGTTGTAAATAGCTCATGTTAAAACAAAAACCACCTTCTGCAGGTGGTTGTGTGCCCCCACGGGAATTCGAATCCCGGTTTAAGCCTTGAGAGGGCTTCGTCCTGGTCCACTAGACGATGGGGGCGAAAGCGGGCGAGATTGTATCACCTCGAATTTGAATCGTCAACGAAAACGTGAATCTCCTTCGGTCCATGCACGCCGATGGTCAGCGTCATTTCGATGTCTGCTGTGCGCGAAGGTCCGGTAATAAAGACGGCATTCTGATTGTTCACCAAACTCATCGCATCAGGCAGGGATGGGAGGATGTCTTTCGATTTCAGGATCACCAGATGGACTTCAGGCAGCAGCGACCCAAACAACTCCCCATCCGCCTCCAGAACGGACCCGGTATCTGCCAGCCCAGCCCAAGCCTTCGTCACACCGACGGTGAGAGTCGGGTCGGGGTCGTGAGTGTATTCGATTCCGATGTCTGTTAATTGAGTTTCGTCCAGCACATCCGGTTGCAGGTAAATTTTCAATACGTTATTTGCCAGTAAATATTCGATGACCGCGCGGGTCGGATTTTTGGTCTGATATACATTGCCGGAAAGGGCGGTCAGTTCTGAAGTAAATTGGTTGAGCGGTTGATTCGTAGTTGGGTGGTCTGGCAGTTTGGTTGTTTCAGGCTGTGACGAATTCCCCAATTTACCTTTTACCAATTTACTACTCGCCAATCTACCATTCCCCATTCTTTCACGAAATGCCTTCCCTGTAAAACGAGGCAGATCTTTGCTGTAGCCCCAGCCGGTGAAGGCGGGCAGGCGCATCCACTCGGAACGAGGGGAGAGGAGAATCGCTCCCAGCGAGGCAAACTTTTGCGAGAGGGCAAACAACTTCGGTTGAGTGGAGAGGCGGGTGTACATCTTCAAGAAAAGCTTTGTATACCAATTCAATCCAGCCCCCTCTTTCTTCTTTCTACTTTCTTCCGCCTGTCCAGCACGAACTCGAGTGAGCAATTTTGGCAGGTCAATATCCACCGGGCAGGCTTCCTTGCAGGCGCCGCACAGGGACGAGGCTTGCGCGAGTTGGAAATAATTTTCGCCAAACAGCCCCGGCGAGACGACCGAGCCAATGGGACCTGGATAAGGCGCAATGGAAAGGTCGCGCCCAATGTAGGCATGCCCGCTCAGTTCGCGGAAGACAGGGCAGGCATTGAGACATGCGCCGCAGCGAATGCAGTAGAGACTTTCTTTGAGGGGCGAATTGCGGATCTTGCTGCGTCCGTTGTCGAGCAGAATGATGTGACGTTGTTGTCCCGGCATGGGTTTGTGGATCAACTGGGTGTAGACCGTGATCTTTTGCCCGGTCGCGGATCGGGGGAGAAGCGAGAGCATGAGTGCGAGGTCGTCGAGATTCGGGACCAGGCGTTCGATGCCCATCAGCGCGATGTGCGTTTTTGGGATGGTCGTGACCATGCGCCCGTTGCCCTCGTTAGTGACGATGCAAATGCCGCCGGTTTCCGCCACGCCAAAGTTGACTCCGCTGATGCCGATATCTGCGGTCAGGAAGACCTGGCGTAGAACCCTGCGGGCGGTGGCGGTGAGGGTGGGGATGTCTTCTGTGTAGGGGATGCCGAGTTTTTCGTGAAAGAGCTGGGCGACCTGTTCCCTTTTGAGATGCGCCGCCGGGGTAATGATGTGACTCGGTCTTTCCTTGCGCAGTTGCACGATGTACTCGCCGAGGTCGGTTTCGACGACTTCGATGTCGTTTTTTTCGAGCGCGTGATTCAACCCGATCTCTTCGCTGACCATGCTTTTGGATTTGGCGATGAGGGGGGATGGAGATTGGTAATTGGTAATTGATTGGGTGATTTTCAGAACGATATTGATGGCTTCATTTGCGTCTTTGGCGCGGTGGACGATGACTCCGTTGGCTTGGGCGTTGGCGATGAATTGATTCAGGTATTCATCCAATCCTTCGACCACACCAGCGCGGATGTTATGCGCCCGCACCCGCCGCTCGCGCCAGTCGGGGATCGACTCGAATGCCGCATCTTTGCCCCTGAGTCGCCGCTCGGAGTTGTTATCCAACGCAGTTTGGAGAGTTTCATTCTCGATGGCTTGCCGGATGCGGCTGCGGAAGGAATTTATCATCGTGAATCCCGTTTGCTTGTCTACTTGTTTACCGTCGTACCAATACTTCTGCAATATGAACAACTCTCTGCTTCCTGCCCTGCCGCTTCAACCCGCCCAGGATGTGCATGAGACAGCCCGCATCGGTGACGACGAGGGTCGGGGCGCTGGTTGCTTCGAGATTGGATAGTTTGCGCTTCAACCACTCCGCCGAGAGTTCGGGGTGCTCGACGGACATCACCCCGCCGAAACCGCAGCACTCATGAGCATTGGGTAATTCCACCAACGTTGCGCCGCGGACGTTTTGGAGCAAAAGACGCGGCTGCCTGTCCACGTTGATTCCGCGCAGGGTGTGGCAGGAAGGATGGTAGGTCAACAGCCCGTCCCATTTCGCGCCCAGATCGGCGACGTTGAGTTTATCCACCAAATATTCGGTGAACTCAAAGACCCGTTTGCCAAACGCCTCTGCACGCGGATGCCACTCGTCATCGCCTTCAAAGAGTTCCAATAAATTGTGTCGGAAATGATGGGCGCACGAGCCGGACGGCGTGACGATGTCTCCGCTGGTTCGTTCGAAGACCTGAATTGTGTGTTTCGCTATTTGCTTCGCATCGCTTCGCAGACCGGCGTTGAATTGGGGTTGTCCGCAGCAGGTCTGGTCGCGCGCGAATTCCACATCAAAGCCGAGGCGGTTGAATATATCCACCACCGCCTCGCCGATTTGAGGGAAGAAGGAGTCAGTCAGACAGGTGACGAAGAGTTGAATGGTGGGCATGGATGGACGATACGCCGCGCTGCGTTTCCGGCATCAACGTACCAATTTGATCTCCCTGGTGGCGCAGATGCCCTCCTGCTTGTCCTTGGTGCAGACCGTGACCTCGACCCGCATCGGGTTGCCTTTGAAGTTGTAATCGAAACGCGCGCTGCTCACAAGGACAATATCGCCGTTCGAAATCGTGTCACTGATGGATAGATCATCGCAGCCGGTTGCGGCTGCGAAATTATTGGCAGAAAGGACGCGGGTCACGTTCTTGTTTTGGTCCTGAACGAGAACGTTTACCGATTCGAATACATCCTGGCTGTTGTTTGTGATTTCAAGGTTCACCCAGAACGAGCCGTTGCATGACTGGAATCCGCCGCCTTTGACATTGAAGTTCAGCGTTGGGAGAGGCGTCGTTGTGGATGTTGGCGTGGGCGGCGGCGTATATGCGGGCAAAGCCAGCGGGTCTCCTTCGAATTCCGCGTACTCGCCCCATACCCAGCAGTAATCGGTAAAGACGTATGGATTTTCGATATAGTAATACTCGTTGGTCGGGTCGCGTCCGATCACGAGCGCCTTCATGCCAACCAGTAATGAGCCAACGATCTCGAATGCTTTCCCCGGACCTGTCCGGCAATGCGTGGGGCTGGTCACACGGATCGTCACCGGCGCGGGCGTTGGCGTGTCGGATGGAATGGGAGAAGGCGTGCTGGTCTGCGGTGTGCCGGTTTGCGTGGGGATGAAGTCAGTGGAGGTTGCGCTCGGAAAACGCGAAGTGGGATAAATCAATGTGGGCGTGAAGGTGCGGGTCAGGGTCGGCGCAGATGTGGGGGTGAAGGTATCGGTTACGCCCAAGGGCAATACGGCGTTGGATGTTTCTGCGGCGGCGGGGTTCGAGGCAGGAATGCCCGGAACAACACAAGCCAGCGTGGCGACAGCAACTATGAATAACGAGAAAAATCTCTTCGAATGGGTCATTATTTTCCTCTTTGCGCCAATTATGACATGAAATCAAAGATACCAGAGCAGGTATCCCTTGCCCAGCCATTTTTTATGCAGTTCAATCTCGAAGCCTTTGCCTGCCAGAGACTCAACCGACGCCATGAACCACTGCTTCAACCCGAATGTTTTTGCGGATGCAGTTTCCAATGCGGAATACTTCCACGCCTTGAAGAACCCGTGATTTGGTTCGCCTGTTACC
>DAOTXI010000165.1:0-1850 GCA_034435475.1 Anaerolineales bacterium | reverse complement strand
TTGACGGTTCCGCCGGGCGACCTGATCTATTACATCGTCCTGGTCTTCGTCATAGCAAGCGCGCTTCAGTCGGCGTTCAATCATTGGAGGGCAAGCGAATTTCCGCAGGCGAAACGCGCGTTTATCGGGCTGGGAATCCTTCTCTTCGCGCAGATCTTCATGTTCATCTTCAGCGGGCTGGGTTGGCAGGAAATGGTGGACCCCAAATCCATCCTGCCCCCGATGGACCGTGGCTTCCTCGTCTTTGCGATTATTTGGATCACCTGGCTATACGCCTTCCCCGAACCGAATCGCAGCGGGGATGCCATGGCAACCCTGTTGAGCATGTTCATCTTCACGGCGCTGGGGCTAAGCCTGATCTCGTGGAATCAACAGATCGCAAACCCGGCTGCCTCCATCCTGAGTTACAACCTGACGATGGACGATTTCATCTGGCAGATCGGGTCCCTGCTCTTTTCCGCGCTGGGCATGGCAGTCATCTTCATCCGCAAGCCGGATGGGATGTGGTACGGCATCCTGCTGTTACTGCTGGGTTTCTTCGGTCATCTCGGTCAACTGCTGATTGGTCTTGAGGGGGATTTTCCGGGCATTGTGCGGCTGGCATACATGGCGGCATTTCCCATTCTACTGACCCTTCCGCAACGCTTTTCCATCGCAACCGGCGTTGAGCCTCCTGCGCCGGTCAAGCCGACGATTCTTAAATCTGATACACAGGGACGCCCCGAACGCAGGCGATACAGCACCGACCCGAAGACCTTCCACGCTTTGCTGGCGGTTGCGGCGGAAAACAACCCGACAAAGATGAGTCAGGCGATCACCCGCGCCACCGCGCAGACCATGCTTGCCGACTTGTGTTTCATGATCTACCTCACCGATGAAAACAAGCAGATGGTCATCGCGGGCGGATACGACCTGATTCGTGAAGACAGCCTTGAAGGCGGACCGATCTCAAAGGGCGCGATTCCCATGCTGGCAAATTCGATTCAGCGCGGGCGTCCGTTGCGGCTTCCGGCAAGCAGTACTTCGGCGGATATCAAAGGGCTAGCAGATATTCTCGGATTGAACAATCCCGGTCACCTTCTTTATGTGCCGATCCTGACACCTGAAAAGGAAACGCTTGGGGGTATCCTGCTCCTTTCACCCTACTCAGACCGGACATGGAGCGCGGAAGATCAGGCGTTTCTCGCAAATATCGCCAACTCGCTTGTGCCGATCATCCAACGCACGCAGAAGGTCGCAAAGCTTGAGGAAGAGCACAGCATTGCCAAAGTCCATGCGGAAGACCTCGAGAAGCGCATCCGCGAATTGAGCAGCCAGATCGAGTCAGCTCAAGGCGATAATGAGCAAGGCAGACCAGCGGAATTGGCATCCCTACGGCTTGCCCAGGAAGAATCTCAAAATATCATCGCGCAGTTGCAGGAAGAAAACGCCGAACTGCGCAAGGGGAAGAATATGCCCTCGCCGCAACTCGAAGGCGACCTAAAAGCCACCCTTCAGGAAATGGCGCACCTTCAAAACGAACTCGCCAAAGCCAATACAAAGATCCTCGAACTGGAAAAGGGGCAGATCGCCACCAAGAACACCGAACAGGCGGAGGTCATCGCTTCGATTTCACAGGAACTGCGCCAGCCGCTTTCGTCCATCGTCGGCTACACCGATTTACTTCTCGGCGAATCGGTCGGCATCCTAGGAGCATTGCAAAGGAAATTCGTAGACCGCATCAAGGTCTCGACGGAGCGCATCCGCAGTTTGACGGATGACATGATCCAGATCACGACCCTGGCGACGGATCTGAACGAACTCAAACCCGAATCGGTGGATTTGAACACGATCATTGACAACGCCATGTC
>DAOTXI010000164.1:0-4268 GCA_034435475.1 Anaerolineales bacterium | reverse complement strand
GTGAAGGCGGCGCGCGCCCGTGTTGCCGCGGCGGAAGCAACTTTGAATCTCGCCAAGTTAATCGCTCCCTTCAGCGGCACCGTGACCCAGTCGAATCCTGTGGTGGGAGATCAGGTCGCGCCGGGGACGGTTGGCTTCCGCGTGGATGACCTTTCGCGCCTGCTGGTAGATGTGCAAGTCTCGGAAGTGGATATCAACAGTGTGGCAGTTGACCAGAGAGCGACGCTTGTATTCGATGCCGTCTTGAACAAGGAATACAACGGCAAAGTGGTCGAGGTGGGGCAGGCGGGCGATACCATCGGCGGTGTGGTGAGTTTCACCGTGACCGTGGAATTGACAGATGCCGATGAACAGGTCAAGCCGGGGATGACCGCGGCGGTGAGCGTCATCGTCGAAGAAGTAAAAAGCACACTCTTAGTCCCGAACCGCGCCGTCCGCCTGGTGGAGGGAGATCGGGTTGTTTACATCCTCAAAGATGGTGTGCCCCAGCCGGTCAAGATCACCCTTGGCGCTTCCTCTGATACGATGAGCGTATTGATCGAAGGTGATTTGAAGGAGGGCGACCTGATCGTGCTCAACCCGCCATCCTTTAATGGCGGTCCCTTTGGCGGAGACTAGCATGGACTGGGTCATCGAAGCGCGCGAACTGACGAAGACCTACATTATGGGCGAGATCGAAGTGCAGGCTTTGCGCGGAGTCTCATTCACCGTGAACCGCGGCGAAGTCGTCGCCATCATGGGACCGAGCGGCTCGGGCAAATCCACCATGATGAACACGATCGGCTGTCTCGACCGCCCCACCTCCGGCCAATATATTCTGGACGGCGAATCCGTGGCGCAGATGAACGACGACCAACTGGCAAGTGTTCGCAACCGCAAGATCGGTTTTGTCTTTCAAAGTTTTAACCTGTTATCACGCCTGACGGCTCTTGGGAATGTCGAACTTCCTCTTCGGTATGCCGGTCTGACCGAGGGACGCCGCGACCGCGCCCGGAAAGCGCTCGAAGCGGTGGGCTTGTCAGACCGCATGACCCACAGACCTTATGAACTTTCCGGCGGACAGCAGCAGCGCGTGGCGGTGGCGCGGGCATTGGTCAACAACCCAGCCATCATCATGGCGGATGAACCAACCGGCAACCTCGACTCGAAAGTCGGCAAGGAGATCATGAATCTCCTTCTTTCGTTGAACAAGGAACTTGGCACAACGCTGATCATCGTCACCCACGACCCGAAGATCGCCGAACAAACCCGGCGCGTCATCCGCTTGAAGGACGGCGAACTGGATTCGATCGAAGAAGGAAAGGGAGGGGCGGAATGAGTTTTACGCAGGCTATTCTCGAAGCGCTCGAAAGCCTGAACGGAAATAAAATGCGTTCAGGTCTGACCGTGCTTGGTATCGTGATTGGCGTTGCAGCGGTGATCGCCATGCTTGCCGTGGGCAATGGGGCGCAGGCGTCCATCACCGGTTCGATCTCGAGCATCGGCACGAATTTGTTATTTGTTTTTAGCGGCTCCCCCAATCAGGAAGGTCCTCCGGGGAGCGGCGGGCGCAGCGGTAACAATGAACGTCCGCTCACGCTCGGCGATGCAAACGCCCTGCTCGACCAATTTGCGGCGCCATCTGTCGAAATGGTCGCGCCTGCGATTCAGGGCAACGGCTTGTTGAGTTTCTCAAGTGAAAAATCCACCACGTCAATCAGCGGCGTCACGCCGGAATACTACCAGGTGCGCAACCTTGAACTGGCCGAAGGCGAATTCATCAATCAGGAGCAGATCCTCGGACGCATGTCGGTGGTGGTGCTCGGACCTGAAACCGCGATCACCCTGTTCGGTCATGCCGATGGCGTGGTCGGCGAGGTGATCCGCATTGAAGGTCAGCCCTTCCGCATCATCGGTGTGCTGGTGGCGCGCGGCGGCGGCGCGTTTGGCAGTGAGGATAACGCCGCCTATATTCCTTTTACCACCGCGCAAGCCCGCCTGATCAAACGCAGTTCACGCGATCAGGTGGATGTCATCTTCGTGCAGGCGACCACAGCCGAATCCGTCCCGTCGGCGGTTGAGGAAGTTTCCTCCATCATCCGCCAGCGTCATCGCACCCCGGTCGGTTTGGACGATTTCACCGTCTTCACCCAGCAGGATTTCCTTAGCATCTTCAGCCAGATCACCGGCGTGTTGACGATTTTCCTCGGCGGCATTGCGGGCATCTCGCTTTTGGTGGGGGGCATCGGCATCATGAACATCATGCTGGTCTCGGTCACCGAACGCACCAAGGAGATCGGTCTGCGCAAAGCCCTCGGCGCGCGCAAACGAGACATCCTTCTGCAATTCCTGACCGAGTCATCACTGCTGAGTCTAATCGGCGGGATCATCGGCATCATCTTCGGCTGGATCATTGCCCGCATTGTCGAGCAGGTCGCCACTGCCACAGGCAACACCTTCGTCCCCATCGTTGGGATGGATGCGGTGCTGCTATCCACTGGCTTTTCGGCGATCATCGGCTTGTTCTTCGGTATCTATCCCGCCAGCCGCGCCGCCAACCTTGAACCCGTCGAAGCCCTGCGTTACGAGTAATAATGCGACGTCTCTTTCTATTCACTCTGGGTATCATGATGATCGCTCAGGGATGCAGATTCACACCTCAAGCAATTGTGGATTGTGGAGCACAGACCCCGACGGCGACTTCCATCACCCAGCCTTCTCTGCCCACCGAGACATCTACGCTTCCAGCCACGGCGACGCCTGAGGCGACCACCCAGCCTTCGGCTACGCCTGAACCGCCTCCTCCCTCCGTCCGTATCATTGCTTTCGATGGCAGCCTCTACATCCGCCGCGGACCAGGCACTGAATACAATCAGATCGGCGTGTTGAAGAAAGGCGAAAGCGCGCCGGTCATTGGCAGGGATGTGTTATCAAAGTGGGTTCAGGTGCGCATCCCCGATACCGAACTCACCGGATGGGTTTCGCTGCTCACTCCCTTTACAAAACTTGAAGGCGATCTTTCGAAGGTCGAGGCGTTCACGTTTACCGACTGGCCCCTGCCCGCCTATATCAAAAACTGCACCGAGCACGACCTCATCATTGGTCCGAACGAGTTGTATCTTTACAACCTTTACACGAACAGTAATTATCTAAACGAAGTACAGGTTGACCCCGGCAGGTACGACATCTACGATCTCTTTCTGCCCGACGAACCGAAATTCTTAACCGTTGATATTCGAGAAGGGGAGACGTACTACATCACCATAGACGGGGCGGGGACGGAACATCTTTGCCCATAAAAGGAGTCCAAAGTCTCCAGACTTTGGACTCCCGGTTTTTAAGCAGTACAACTTGCCCCGCGTTTCTTACAAAAATAAAACTTCATCAAAAACTTCCTCCAAATCACGAGGCGATTTTATTTCCCTGGTTTGATAAGTTGCATTGGATGCAATTCCCTCAGAAATTTCCGGGATCAAGTTTTCGAGCGATTGGATCGTCTCAGGGTCGGTCTTTGGATGATTTCGGATCACCCCCCACAACTCGGACGCCTTCTCAAACTCCCCTCGCCTTGCATGGATTCCACCCACCCAGATCAACGCATCCAGCGCGATAAAATCCGCTTTGATGTCGCGCGCCTCGCGGATGGATTGCTTCAAATGAAACAAAGCTTCGGCTTCATTGCCAAGATGAAAATGCGCCGTGCCGACGTTATCCAGCGCGATGGCGATGCCATAACGATAGCCTGTGTTGCGATGCGTTTCGAGCCCCTGCAAAAATAATTCCAACGCGCCCGCGTAATTTTTCTCCTTCAACAGAATCGTGCCGAGATTTCCCAACGCACCCGCCAGGTTGCGCGGCTGGTTAATGCGGCGCGAAATCTCGATGGCTTCCTGCAAGAGCGGCTTCTCTTCTTCGTAACGTCCCTGATTGAACAATGACACAGCCAGATTGATCAGCGCGGACGACACGCCCGCCTCGTCGTTCAACTCGCGCCGCAAAACGAGACTCTCGCACAGCACTTCTTCCGACTCTTTGAATTTCCCCAATGTCGTCAATGCCGTGGAAATGTTGTTCAACGCCGTCGCTTCTTCGTGGCGATTGTTCAACTCACGCGCCAGTTCCAGTTGCCCGCGAAAATATTTCTCGCCTTTGTCTTCGTGACCCAAAAAACGCGAAGCAATTCCCAGCGCGTTCAAACACGCCATGACCTGTTTTTTATCGCCCGCGCGGTTGAAATATTCGTGGCACGCCTCCAGGGTCGGGACGGCTTCATCAGGCTTGCCCATGTC
>DAOTXI010000163.1:0-2947 GCA_034435475.1 Anaerolineales bacterium | reverse complement strand
TAGTTCCCGCGGTATCATCCGGAGGTGATGCCTTCGTTTGCCAGTTGTTCGATCCATGCCGCAGTGGAGAGGCTGGCGGGAACATCGGCAAACATGGTTCCAGTCGCGGGGGGAGGCGTATAGGCGGAGCCGTGAATGCCGCGCAGGAGGAAGACTGCCATCTGCGCGCGGGTGACGGAGTTGTTGGGGCAGTAGTTCCCGCTGCCGCATCCGCCGGTGATGCCAGCAGTATAAATCGCCTCAATCTGGGCCCAGGCGAAACCATCGAAGGGGACGTCGGCAAACGTTTGCGCTCTTTCATACGACCCGATGTCGCAATGCGTGCTGCCGGGGCGCGTAACGCCATTTTGCGACTCGTTGTTGACCAGCGTAGCCGCGCAGGTGGCGTCATCGCCAGCGTCAATCGCCGGGGAATCACCGCCAAGGGGCAGATAGGCTGGGGAGCCGGTCAGCGCTCCGAGGTCAGGGTCTGAGCCGATGATGTTGCCAGTCACGCCATTGACGAGATCGCAGGCATCCGTTCCAGTGGATTCGATCAGGTTGTGCCCCATGCCCGCAAACACCGCGCTGCTGCGAACACAATCACCGCCAGCGGCGCTGTTGGCAATGATTGTGTTTTGGAGGGTAATTGTGCCGTTGAGTGCGTAAAGACCGCCGCCGGTGAAACCGGCGCTATTATCGCTGAAAGTCACGTTTGTGATGGTGGCGTTACTGCTTCCGCCGCTATACATTCCGCCCCCCTGGCTGACGGCGCTGTTGTTTGTGAAGGTTGTATTGACAAGAGTCGGGCTGCTGGAAGTGCCGCTGAAGAGCGCGCCACCGCTGTTATTGGCGCTGTTGTTTGAGAACGTGACGCTTCGAAAAATCGCGGCGCTTTGGGTGAGTTGAACCGCCCCGCCGAAGAAATCCGTTGCCGTATTATTATCGAAAGTAACATTAACGAATTCGGGGTCTCCCTGGCTGACATTAACCGCGCCAGCGCTCTCGGCTGTATTTTGGCTGAAGGTGATATTTGTCAACGTGGGGCTGCCAAAAGAGATGCTCATGGCGCCGCCTCCAACCGCTGTGTTGTTGCTAAAGGTCACGTTTGTCAGTGTCCCGCCGTTGCCTGAAATTTCCAGCCCGCCGCCGACGTTGGACGCGGTGTTATTGATAAAAGTGGAATCGTTAATGAGGATATCCGGGTCGCCTGCCATCCCGCCGCCTGCATAGGCGTTGTTGCCGGTAAAAACGACGTTTGTGAATTGGGCTGGGTTTGTTACGATGTAATTATAGACCGCGCCGCCATACCCGAAGTTTGTTTCTTCGGCATTGTTCCCACTGAAGACCACGTTTAGAACGGTTGGATTCGTACCCCAATTGAAAAGCCCGCCGCCATTTTGTGTGTCGAACGTAACTCCATCGGCATTTCCGGCGGTGATCGTGAAGCCGTCCAGGATGGTTGTGGCAGTGGCATTGCCGCCGCGGACCACATGATAGGCATTGCTTCCAACAATATCCCCTGTGGTTTCCGCGATGAAATTCGCATCGGCGTTGGTGTCGTTTTGTTCGAGGTCGCCGCTCAGGATGGTGACATTGGCGGAAATATTTCGCTCGCTCAACAGCGACTCCGTGCCTGCAAACCCGCCGTAGATTTGTACGCCGCCCACAAGTTGAAAAGTAGACATACGGTCGTTATTTGTTTGCCCAACGCCCGCGTCGGGGTAATACACGCCCTCGGCGACCCAAATCTGATCTCCGCTTGCGGCGGCTGCGAGAGCATCTTGAAGGGTCAAGTAGGCATCCCCCCAACTGCTGCCGTTGTTTGCGCCGGAAGCGTTTGTATTCACATAAATGATATCGGCTGCGCTTACCAGAGTGGTATTAAAACCGATGACGCTGGTTGTTAATGAAAATACGACCAATAACATAGCAACTTTATATAAATATTTATTAAGCATATTAAATCTCCTCAGCATGATTTGGCGGTAAAACGATAGGAAACAAAAGCCCTTGATCTGTATCTGTATCATCTCCTCTTTTATTCAGAAATTGTTCATCCAGGAATGCCTTCAATTTTGGCAGGGACTGAAACCCGATCACCTCGTGGGTGTGCGGATTTTCGACCTGAATTCGCCAGGGGGTTTGTTCATCTTCGCGCCAGATGCGCAACAGATAGGAATGATAGCGGCGCGCAGGTGCGCTTTCTTTTGAAAGGGACAGGGTGGGATTTAATGAGATGGTTGTCATATCTGAATAAAACCTCCGTGGAAGTGATTTACAGGAACAATGCCTGAAAAATGGCTATGGCAACTGCCGCTGTAAAAAGCAACGCAATTGTTTTCAGCAATACGGCACAAACCTGATTGATAATTTGCGCCTGACCAGCAAGCCTGTCCACCCGTGCCTCATCCTTTTTCTCCTGCCTGGCAGGTTTCTCCCTGCCTTCTGATGGTCTTTCGGTTTTTTTGTACACAATTTCCCTGCCGACCTCAATAAAAGACGCCAACCCATAATGAGTCTTCTTTGGAGGATACGCTTCTCCGCCTGCAAAATATCGTTGACCAGACTCTAAAACCAGTTTTTTGCCAGACATGTCATTCTCCTTTTCCAATAAAAGCGGTTTATCACCGCGCGACAACCAAAACTGCCTTGTTAAAAAGACACTCATTTCCACATGCTATAATCTCCATGGTGTCAGGCTTTAAGTCATGTTCCAACTTTAACCCCCCACCGCTTAGAAAACGCTCAGAACCATGCCAACGCAACTGAAAATAAGGCTCTTTGGTAGTGTCTCATTTCACAAAGGGAAGGAACAGGTGGATGGTTTGCCTTCACGCGCCGCCGAAGCCCTTTTTATCTACCTCGCCTGCCAGCAAAAACCCGTCACCCGCGAAAAACTCGCCGAACTGCTCTGGGCAGACCGTTCTCCCACCCAATCGCTCACCAACCTGCGCACCATCCTCAC
>DAOTXI010000162.1:0-8496 GCA_034435475.1 Anaerolineales bacterium | reverse complement strand
GTTCGCGCCTGCGCACCGGGTCGGACGGCATATCGAGCGGACGCCCGCGCCCATCGCAGACGACCCCCAACGCGCCGCCGTTGACCTGCATATTCTTCACGCCCCGCCCGGGACCGAAGCCAATATCCACATTGCGGGCAGGTTGAATGGTGAGCCTCCCGGATTCGCCGCTTACAAGGGGCAGGACTTCGAGGAAGCCGTATTTCAAATCCATGTTGGCTTCTGCGCCGCTTTCGTATACGACCTTTGCCTTCAAAATGGATGCGCCGTATTTGGCGGTGACCACCGGGCAGACGAGCGTGCCGACGCTCAGGAAGGCTCCGGATTAAAGCACATGCACCGGCAGGATGTTGTTGACCGACCCCGCCGCGCCAAGCAGGGGCATGAGGTTGTTCTGGTCGAGGATGACGGTGGAAATGCCCACGGGTTGCACCGAGTCCAATAGCAGGAGCAGGCTCTGACCGGGGCGCGAAGCGTCGCTCAGGGCGGCGCCCCCGGCAATGATGGGGTCGAAGAGCGGGGTGAGAGTCGGCTTGACGAAGGCGGCATCCTTCGGAAAATCCTTGCGGGCTTCACGCATGGCAAGGAACAGGGATTGCTTCGCCACCGATTGCGCGATGACAAGGTCTTCCTTTGTGGCGGGGATGGTGGCGGGATAAAGCGCCTTTTGATGTAGAAAATCAATCAGGGTTGTGGGCGGAATGTCGAGCGTGGACCAGCGCAGGATGTCTTCGAGCGAGGTGTAGTTGAGCAAGCCGGTCAGGTTTTCACCCTGGCCAAACTGCGGATACACCTTGAGGACAGATTTGTCCTTGAAGCCCGCCGCAATGACCGTGGAGGATGCGCCAAGGTCAACGCTCAAAAGACCCTTTGGCGAGCCATAAACGTTGGAGAGGAAACGCACCATGCGCCCGGTTGCGAAGGCTGTCGGCAGGGTGTGTCCGCCCGCCCATAAATCGAGCACATCCAGTCCCTTGAGTTGTTTCTTGCGGATCTTGATGAACATTTGCGCCAGTTCGCTTTCGGCAGGCGGGATGTCTTCCGTGTCGAGCGAGGGACGGATGTTCGAACTGAAATGCAGGTGAGAGGCAAGCGAGCCAACCAATGCCTTGACTTCGCCCGCCAGTTTGTCGTTGCCCGCGAACAGGACAGCGGGGCGTTTCTCTTCGGGCAAAAGATAACTGGCAAGCCCGATCGGTTCGAGCAGTTTTTGAACGGAACGCGACGCGCCCCCATTCGTGCCCCCGGCAATGATGACCATCTCAGGGCGTTGGCGCAGGATGGTATCTATCTGCTGTTCGGGTTTGCGATGCCCGCCGAGGCTGACGGAATCAACCACGCGCGTGTAAGTGGATTCGGTCAGGCGGCGCGCGCTTTCGAGGGAGACATCCTTGAGCAAGCCCACAACGAGAGTCCGCACAGCGGGACCGGCGGAAACGGTGACGACCAGCGCATCCACGCCGGAGCCGTCGGGCTGACTGGGAAGAATCAATCCGCGAGAGGAATCGAGGAGGTTTCGTTTCAAAATTCCCTGCAATGCCTGGATGGCGTTGCGCGCGCCTTCGGAGACATCCCTAAAGGGCGATTCAGCGGTACTCGGCGCGCTGCCGGATGCCACAAAGCGATACTCGCCTTCGATCACGTCGAAGAGCACCGCGCGGGTGTTCGCGGCTCCGACATCAATGGCAAGCATGGAATTACTGGTGACGATGGAAGTTGGCATGATGGCTATAAACCAAAAGTTGCGAGAAGCTGATCGAAAAAGATGAAGAAGGAGGAAATGCGTTCGATCAATGCGGTCAGGGCGGCGGCGTATACGCCTGCAAAGATCGCACCCAACGCGCTGCCGATAAAAATGCGCCCGACCCAGGCAAGCAGGTTGGCAACACCGGAGCGGCGGGTCGAACCGTCGGCTTTCTGCCGCGCCCCAAAGTGGAAATATGCCAGCGAAGTGATTGTACCCAAAAGGATAACACCTCCGCTGATGGCGATTTCGATCATCTCCGCTGCGGGCTTGGCAATGGCTCCATCGAAGAAGTTCACGGTCGCCTCGACCTGCGGGATGATGGTCCCCGTCAAAGCGCCGACCAGCGTCACCGCCGCGCCCACGCCGACCAGATACGCCATGGTGATACGCGCCGCTCCCGCCAGCCGGGGCGAAATCTTCATCAGAATAAAGGCAAAACCCAGCCAGGGCACAATCAGCAGGATCGCGCGGTTGTATTCTCCTGTTTGAACAATATTCCATGTCGGCAGGAAAAGTTTCGGAACAAGCACCTGCCAGATGACAATCGCCGCGGCATATCCCGAAGCGACGCCGACGAACAAATAGACCGCAATCTTGAAGAGCGGATTATCGCCGATCAGATAACTGAGGATCATCACCGTGAACAGAAAACCAATCGCGCCGGTGACAAGGTCAAGAGAGAGGATCATGTTATTTTGCCCCCTTCGATGCGGCGCGTTTTCCCATACCAAGACCCATATTGATGAAACTGCCGCCGAGGGTCAATACCAGCGCGAGCATCGTGCCGATGCTGTATGCATCCCAATACCCGCGCGATGTGCCCGGTCGCCCGTTGTTGAATTGCCGCTCGACGATCGCACCGCCATACAAACCGGAGATCACGCCCGCCACCTGACGCGAGTCATAATACGGCTGGATCATGGGCGTGGCTTGCGCGCTGGTGATCGCCACAATCGGAACGACCCCGCGGGCGTCCTGAGTCTGTTCGATCCAGTCGCGGGCGGCATCGGCATCGTCGGTGATCAGGACGATGAGCGCGAATTGATTCAAAGACCGCACATCTTGAAGCACAGGGAAGGTCCACACGGGTTGACCGGTAATATCCAAAGGCATGGCATTCACCGGGTTCTGGGCAAAGGCGCGGATTCCCACCTGCCCCCCGGCGAGGTAGCCCAGGTTGGTATAGGATGCTCCATTTTGGATGTGGAATGCCAGAGGTCCGTTCATGAAGCGTTCGGTCAGGATCGAACCGGCTTCATTGGTGGAAACAAAGATCAGGCGCGGATGTTTCAACAGCAACAGATTATCGAACAGAGGCGCGGCGGCGGCTTCCATCTCACCGGCGCGGGCGGCGTCGTAATCCATGGCAACCAGCACTGGCGCGCCATCCGGTATGGCTTGCGCGACCGATACGGCAAAAGCGAGTTCATTTGGAACGCCAATCGGCACAGAAAGAAATTGGGTCTTCAGGAAAGAGGTGATGAGAACCACACCGATCAGGATCGCCGAGATCGCCCAGCGCAATCCGCGCGACGCCCCGAGCGTTTTTTCGGTGACAAGAACCTCGGGCGAGGTTTCAGCGGCGAGAATCTGCTCGAAGATCGCGGCGTGTTTCATTTGTTCGTCGCCAACGCTGAGTTTATTGGAATAGGCTTTGGGCTTGCTGGTCGGCGTGAAACCCGTCCCTGCGGGCAAAACACCCTGCAAGCCAGCCAACGCCCCGCGCTGTTCGAGGGTCTGGTCGCTCATCGACGAAATGGAACCGGGTATTGCCTGACCCATCGGGCGCATGGCTTCGAGCCAGTCGGGTAGGGCATTCGGGGCAAGCGCATCAGATCCGCCAGCAGGTTCGGCAGGCGCCGCCGGTGTTTGCGCCGCGCTGGAAAGCCAGTCCGGCATTTCAGTGAACAACCCCTCACCAATGCCTGAGCCGGCATCATCTGTGAAAGCGGGCGTGGGCGTGCTTTTGGGAGCCGCATCTTCAACTGGCGCGGGTCGGGCGGGTTCGTCGAAGGTCATCAGTTCCGGCGCGACGGATTTCAACCAGTCGGGCATGTCCACCAGTCCGTCATCGGCTGGCGTTGCTTGTTGTGGCGGTTGTTCCGCTTTGACGGCTGAATCTTCAGACAACCAGGCGGGCGTGTTCGCGCTGGGTTCGTTTGTTGCTCTTAACCAGATCGGAGTGGAATCGGATTTCTTGGATTCTTCGGGAGCCAGCCAGGAGGGAAGTTGACCTTCGGACACAAACGATTCAGACTCAGCCGGGGCTGGTTCAACAAACGGAGTTGATTCCACGCTGGAGGTCCCACCCAGATTCTTCAACCAATCGGGCGTATCCGCCGCAAAGCCTGATTCTTCCGGCTCTTCAGCATCCGGAGAAGTATTCACATCAGACTGGAGTTTGCTCAACCAATCGGGTGTATCCGAAGAAAACGGGGCGGCAAAAGATTCTTGAGATTCAGATGTCGCGGCGGCATCGGCTTTTAATTGATTTAACCAATCCGGCGAGTCGGATTCAGCGGATGATATGAACGGTTCCGCTGATTCAACCTTCGGCGTGGAAGGAGGCGCGGCTGGGGGTTGGCTGAACCAGTCGAGGGTGGAGTCGGGCGCGGGTTCGGCTTTCATCTCCCCGGCATCGGCAGCCATTTGCTTTAACCAATCCGGCGTATCGTCTGCGGCGGGTGGGGTAAAGGGAGCGTCCGACTCGGAGATGGGTTGAAACGGATTTTGAAAGGGACTCGCTTCGCCGCCCCAGTCGGTTGTCAATTCGTCTTTTACTGCTCCGCCGGGCGCTTGCAAACCGGAGAGCCAGTCAGGCGTTTCTTCTTCCTGCTGGAAATCGTCCTTGCGCCCGGTCTCGACCCAGCGCGCGCCGGTGGTTTCGGCGGGTTCTTCTGTTTTCGCTTTGGGTTTTGAAACGCCGGTGATGCTGGCGAGCCAGTCTGGCACTTCTTCGTCGTCGTCAGAATCGGACTGGGATTGCAGACCCGCCAACAGGTCCGGGTTGGAGGCGGCGGGCTGGTTCTGATCCGGTTGTTTGTAGCGGTCATCCAAACCCGATTGCCTGGCAGTTGCGCGCGCATCCCTCAGCCATTCCGGCAGGATGGGTTCCAATTCGCCGGTATCTTTGCGGACGGGAGCCTGCCCCGGCTGAAAGGCTTTACCGGAAAGCGGGGTCTGGCAATTCGTGCAGGTATTTTGGTCGGGCGGGTTCATCGTGCCGCACAGAGGGCATTTCACCAGGTTCGCCATGTTCATTTCCCCCCGTATGGGCGGTCAATGCCGAACAAAACGCGCAAACCGGTCAGCAAAGCGCCAAGCCCAACGCCGATCAGGATTCCGCGCGCGCCGCCCAATGCCCAAACCTGCGAAACCCAGGGGCGGATCAAGGTTCCAAAAAGGGGTAAATCTCCAAACGGCAGAGTGATCGAGCCGAGGAATATCAACGAGGCGGTAATAATGAAAGCAATTCCCATCAAATCGGCGCGGCGGCGCAGAAGGCGAACCGCGGCATAGAGCAGGGAGATCGCCAATAGTCCCATCAACGAGGCTTCGACCGGAACGATGATGCCTTCGAGCAGGATGGATTGCATCAGGGTATGCTGGGGTTTGAGCAGGATTCCAAGCGAAAAAGCAATCATCAGACCGATCACAAGGATGGCGCTGTAAACACCGTCCTTTTCACGGCGGCGGACCTTTTCAGAGTGAACGGCCAGCAGGTTGAAGATGCCGATCAATGCCGCCGCCGCGGCGAGGATGACCGCCCAATCGAGCAGGGCGGTTTGCAAACCTGCCGCGTTCGGGAACAGTTCCCGCGGAAGGAAATACCCAAGCAGGACAAGCACGCCGAAGGCGATCGCAATGACGGCGGTGATGACACGCATTAGAGAACCCCCATGAATTTCATGGCAGACCCCGCCAGAAGACCGAGGATGATCAGCCAGCGGAACAGGTCTTGCACGGTCAAACTGGCGGCATGAGCCGGGTCCGCGTTGAGGTAGGCGCCTGCGGCAAAGAGTTCTTCACCGATCAATGGCTCCTGCGCGTTGATAAACAAAACTGATTGCCCGGCAAGGTCTTCCGTCGCGCCGATCAGGGCCGTCTCGGCGCGTTCAGACGCTTCAGCGAGCAAACCCGCTTCGGGACCGAAATGCCCAAGCAGGATATTGGTCGAGACGTTTTCATTTCGGGGGATGGACATAGTCCCAGCCGCATAACTGAACGGGGTCAACCCGGTAACGCGCCCCATGGTGTGGACGTAGGCATCCTCCACGCCCGCCGCCTGATACCCGGCTTGCAATGTGTCTTGCGTCAGCAACCCGAGCGTCGGGTCGCCTGCGGTGGCAACGGACGGCATATCGCTGACAGATGTTCGCTCGGCGATGTTTCGTAACAACGCCAGCCCGGCAAGCGCGGAGCCTCCGCGTCCGTCGAACAGTCCGCCGTGACCAAGGGAGATGTGAAGGCGTTTTCCGTCCTCGATACTCAGCCCGATAGAACGCGCCAGAGTGGTAAAGGCTGGAATCTGCCTCAGCGCGCCGGGGTTCCGACGTTTCCAAAATGTAAGCACGCCCAGCAAAAAGGCGGCGACGAGAAGCACAGTAAGTGGGATCATGAAACCATCCCCTCTCCATTCAAGTATGCCGCAAACGCCCGCGTTTCGGTTTCATCTTCGAGCATGGTTGCAAGCGCGTCAAGATGACTGTTCCTTATGAACGCGCCGCTAAAATAAATCGCCTGCGCGCCGAGCAGGGCAAGCGGACTCCCTGCTTCGAGTAACGAGGCGACCAGATCGTGAAGTTGATAGCGGCGCAGGGACTCAGCCCAACGCTGCCAGAATTCGCGTTTTGAATTCATAGTCTTTGCCAGTATAGCATAATTTTAATGTTGACCCGCCCCCTACGCGCTTCCAAATATTGCAATTTTGTAACCGAAGGCAGGGAATACCCGAATTTTATTTACGCACTATTGTTTTTAACGGGATACATTTTTTCAAACACAAAGGAAAAAGACTATAAATAACCTTTGTGTGCCGCAACGCACTTGCGCTCGGCGCAAGGGTCGTGACCCTTCGTGGCAAGAACTTTCCCGCCATAATTCGAGAGAACGCCCGTGGGTTTTTCGAGCCACAGGCGTCCTCCAAAATTGATTTTGTTTCCGAACTTCCCTATGGCGCGATCACCGTGCCGGGTTGGATTTCGACATCCTTCGGGATGATGACAATGCCGTCGCGCACATACCAGTTTTCATTATCAATGTCCGTATTGCGCGGGAACGGGCGGATGACGACGCCGTCGCCGATGCGCGCGTTCTTATCCAGGATCGCCCCTTCGATATGGCAGTTTGCGCCGATGCCGATGGGCAGCCCACCCCAATCGCGCTCGTAATAATCCGCCCCCATCACAATGCTGTCGCGGATGACGCATCCCGCCGCGATCTGACTGCGGATGCCGATGATGGAATGGGAGATGTCCGACTTGAGCACGCGGCTGCCTTCGGCAATCAAGACATCCTTGAAATGACAATCCTCCACAATGGAAGCAGGCAGGTAGCGCGTATCGGTGTAGATCGGCAGTTTGGCGTCGTAAAAATCGAAGGGCGAATCCGGCGAAGTCAGCATCAGGTTGGTCTCGTAGAACGAGCGGATCGTTCCAATATCCTGCCAGTAATCGTCGAAATCGAAACCGAAGACGTTATGGGTTTTGATGGCGTGCGGAATGATGTCTCCGCCGAAATCGTCATAGTCCGGGTAACTGCTGAGGAAATCCAGCAGCACCTTCGTATTGAACATGTAAATCCCCATCGAACCGAGGAAGGGACGTTTCGGATCGTCGCGGCTGACAAATTGACTCTGAACCGCCGGGTCTTTGGGCTTCTCTACAAAATTGCTGATCCTTGAATCGGATTCGCGCTTCAGGATTCCAAAACGGCTTGCCTCTTCCTTTGCAACCGGCTGGACAGCGACGGTGATATCAGCGCGATTCTCCCAGTGAAACTCTGCCATCGCCTTGTAATCCATGCGATACAAATGGTCGCCCGCCAGCACCAGCACATACTTCGCGCCCGTGGAGCGGATCTCCAGCATCTGCTTGCGGACGGCATCCGCCGTGCCCTGATACCAGTCGGCGCTTTCCATTGTCTGTTCCGCCGCCCAGATCTGCACCCAGCCCTGGTGAAACGAATCGAAGTTGTAAATGCGGGCAATGTGCCGATGGAGCGAAACCGAGTTGAACTGGGTCAGGATCGCTATTTTGAAAATTTCAGAGTTGATGCAATTACTGATGGGGATGTCAATCAGGCGGTATTTCCCGGCGATCGGCACAGCAGGTTTGGATCGCATCTGGGTTAGCGGGTAAAGCCGTGCCCCGCGTCCGCCCCCAAGGATGACCGCCAGAACTTCGTTGTAAGACGGCATGAAAAGCCTCCCGAAAGGGTATTGGAATATCTGGCAATGGGGCTATTTTACACCCTTCATCCTTTTCAGGCGATGGAAAACGTAGGCAATGGGATAGGACAACAGAATGATCATATCGAATAACATGAAAAAAAGTTTGAGTTTCATCTCGGCGTCTCCGTTCGGAAGTAACCGTCCCGAAGGTTGTTCTTAAGCGACCCAAATGGATGGCAACCTTTGGGGCGTTTTTCTCCCGACAAGTCCCATTTTACATACGCGTCCACCGGGGGAAATGTTTCCACAAGAATTCGGCTCAAACATCCTTCCGATAGAACCGATAACGCTTATACAC